>DFYK01000108.1 GCA_002383605.1 Proteiniphilum sp. UBA4084
AGTTATAGCCATCCCTTGATGTTTGCAAAAATGTTTGCGAGGGGGGAATATGCTCCCCAACCTCATCAGAAAGATACTCCAGATAAAAGGTACCGTTCCAGTAGGCAAGCATCGGCTGATGATTGTAGGTCCATCCATTGCCGTTTGAAGCATCGGGATGCGCTCGGTTGGCACGCATCACCTGGATGTTATGTACACCCACAACCGGTGATAACTGCCCGTCGTGCCGGGCAGGATTCGACCGTTCGTTTCCACTGTAATAGGGCTTTTCCTGTGCATTGGTTGATGTTGATGCACATACAAGCAAGACGAATATGTATAAAAAAGCTACGATCTTATTCATAAATAATCAGTTAGTCGATTGTCTTTTTAATCCTTCAACAATTGAAGCAGAAACTTTTGTAATGGTACCATGCTTGTGTCCGTTTGGAATATTGATCTCGTCAGTAACATCCACAAAGTTAATAAAATCAGATGTTTTCATAGCTCCGTATATCTTTTCCCGATACATATCAAAATAAATCAGGTAATCTTCTTCCACCTTAGTCACTGTGGGTCCTTCAATAAATTCACCTGTAAAGGAATCTGATACATTGCTATACGGCCCGACGGGAGATTTGGCAAATGCAACCTTCAGGTTTCTGTTGGGTCTTGTATTATCTTTCAGTACCAGCACATAATCATCTGCAGCTCTTTTGACGATGGTTGCATCAATCACGCTGAACCCGGGATCGAGAAAAAGTTTCGTTTCGGAAAAAGTTTTAAAATCTTTTGTTGTCAAGTAATACAACCTGTGATTGTTATCTTCATCCTCTATACCGTTCTCAAACTTCCCCGGCACGCAGGATGCCCACACAACAATAAACTGATCGTTCACATCATCGTAAAAAATCTCCGGTGCCCAAACATTGACGGTGGTGGTATCTGTCATGGCAGGTATCATCTGCTGTTCCGACCAATGAATCAAATCCTTCGACCGGGCATGACCGAAACCCAAATCACCCTTCCAGCTTGTTGTCCACACCAGATGATACATATCACCGGGGCCCTTCACAATAGAGGGATCGCGCATCAACTGTTGATTCCCGATCTCCGGTTTCAGGAATATCCCGGGAATGCTGTCCCAATGATATCCATCTTCACTGTAGAGATACCGAAGACCCTCGTTGGCCGGTTCATGGAAGGAAGTAAACAGATAGAACTCTTTTTCCCTGGTGGGTGAGCAGGCAGATATCAGTATGTAGAATACTGCAAAAGAAAGTAGAAGTGTATGTTTCATCCAAGTTACAAATAGAACATAAATTTTAATCGTGCAAGAAAGACGGCACTGAAAAGGTTTTGTACTCAAAAGAAGAAGCTATACAGTAAAAAGACCAGGTTGCTCAACCCGACTAAATGATATAAAAACTGTGTTATTTGATAATTCGATCTGCAATAATTACAAAATGATTACAAAAAACACACTTTCCCGTCATATGATATAAAGTGCAAAAAATTCTAATAAATAAAAAAATGAGAGGCAATCATAAAATGGTTTCAGGGTATGATGAAATGTATTTTCAAATTATCATATTTCTTATCATATTATGGATTCCTTGGTCTATCAGCGGCAAAGAGAGAAGTATCGCAAAGGAATCGCCACAGGAACAGCAGTATAAAATTGGGGTGTGTGACTGGATGATCTTAAAGCGTCAGAAAATAGGCTCATTCAAATTGACAAGTGAACTGGAGGCTGACGGTGTGGAAGTAGATATGGGTGGGTTGGGAAGCAGAGAACTTTTCGATAATAAGCTCAAAGATCCCCACTTTGTAAAAATGTTCGATGATGAAGCAGAAAAATACAATCTGGAGATCCCCTCCATCGCGATGTCGGCATTCTATGCACAATCTTTTGCTGAAAGAGATAACTACCTGGATCTCATCAGTGACTGTATAGTGACGATGCAAAATATGGGTGTAAAAACTGCTTTCCTGCCCCTGGGTGTGCAGGGTGACATAAATAAAAGACCCGAGATAAGACCTGAGCTGGTCAGAAGATTGAAAAGTGCAGGTGATATGGCGGAAGAAGCAGGAGTAATAATCGGTATAGAAACTTCATTGGATGCTGCATCGGAAATTGAATTGTTAAACGAGATTAATTCACCAGCCATCAGAATTTATTATAATTTTCAAAATCCGTTGGAAGCAGGCAGAGACATCTATGCTGAACTGAAAATGCTGGGGAAGGAAAGAATTTGTCAGATTCATTGTACCGACACCGACGAGGTAACCTTGCCGTACAATAAAAGACTGGATATGCATAAAATAAAAAATGTACTGGATGAAATGGAATGGAGCGGTTGGCTCATTGTTGAGAGATCGCGGGACAAAAACGAACCGGCCGACGTGAAAAAGAATTTTGGTACAAATATCAAATACTTGAGGACTATATTTCAAACTGAATCAAATGATTACTAATTATTTTTATCTATGAATTACAAACTAAAGGAAATGAAAACAAATCTTAGATTAAATGTACTGAAAACCTTGTGTGCATTTAGTTTGATTTTCTTTTGCATGCCATTGACCTTTCAGGTGCATGCATCAGAAAAATCGGAAGCCTTGAAAAATGTGGAACAGGACATTACAGTACAGGGTAAAGTGATCGATGAGAACGGTGAGGCCGTTATTGGAGCCTCAATACTCGTTATAAGAACCAATGGCGGGACAATAACCGATCTCGATGGTAATTTTAGATTATCTGCAAGAACGGGTGATGAGTTAAGGGTGTCCTATGTTGGCTATGAAACACAACAACTGAGAGTTACCTCCAGCAACATGACAATACAGTTGCAATTATCCTCCGAGACACTCGATGAAGTGGTGGTTGTGGGATACGGCACACAGCGTGTAAAGGATTTAACCGGTGCCGCCACCAACGTAAATTTGAATGAAATTGCCGAACTGCCCGGAACCTCAATTATTGATGCACTGGCAGGACAAGTAATCGGACTCTCTGTCACGCAAAGTAGCGGACGGCCCGGTGCAACAGGTTCATTCAGGGTACGGCAACCCATGAGTTTCGACGGAAGTTCCTCTTTTAATCAACCGCTGATTGTGATTGATGATGTGGTGCAGGTAGATGAAAACGGGGAACCGAGTATGACTGCTTTTAACATGTTGAATCATTCTGATATTGAGAGCATGACGGTTCTGAAAGATGCTTCGGCTGCCATTTATGGTTCCAGGGCATCGGCCGGCGTTATCCTTGTTACAACAAAAAGAGGCTCGGTTGGAACACCAAAGATATCCTACTCTGCAAAACTGGACTTTGCGGATGCGATAAGTCATATCAAAACAATGAATGCCTACGAAACAGGCGTTTTTACAAACAGAATGTTCAGACAGATTGATATGATCAATGGAAATACAAATAATGCAGCTTTTCTATATTCCGATAGTGAACTTAATGCCATGAAGAGTCTGAATCATAACTGGCTCGATGAGGCATGGAATTCCTCCTTATCTCAACGTCATTCATTAACCGTTGATGGAGGAACCGATAAAGTAACCTATTTTGCGGGTATGAACTATCAGAATCAGGAAACAAACCTTGGCAGTGTTCAGGATTATGACAAATGGACCTTCCGCACAGGTGGAGATATGAAGGTGATGGCAGGATTGAGGTTGTCTGCTTCTGTTTCCGGATTTAACACAAAACGTACAGGAAATAATCCGCAGGCAAAAATATCGGCAGGTCCCTGGGGTAGTCAGAGTCCTTCTCAGGATTATCCGATGTTACGCCATATGCCGGGTTATATTCCGATAGAGGTTGAACTCCTGGATCCGACAACAAACCAGATGAAAAATTACTATACCTCTCCCTGGGTCGGACCACGCTATGTAAATACATCCACTGATGCCAATGTTGGAAGTGGATTTCCTGTCTGGAACTTTTTTGCCAACGAAGCATCTAACTCGAGAAGTTTCCATGAACAAAACGGGTTCAACGCAAACTTCTCACTTACCTATGAAGTACCCTTTATCAAAGGTTTGTCGATGAGAGGGACTTATGCAGTAAGTCATACCAATACATTCAACAATAATGTAGGTGCTTACTATCAACTTGCAAGAGCAGGCAATACAGATAAAGAAGGAATGCATTTAATCGGTGATCATACAATATGGAATTTCATCAATTATGGTGATCCCGAAGGATCTGATATTAGTAAAAAACCGACAGTCTCCTATGCCAAAAGTACAGTTAAATCTGAACAAATAAATTTCATGCTGATGTACAATCGTACTTTTGGTAAACATGATGTTTCTGCCACTGGTGTTGTTGAACGCGGCGAGGCGCTGGGTCATGATGAACAACAACTGTACCGTGGACCGGGCAGATCATACAATGGTGTAAGTGCTACAGCGGGAACATTGAGTACAAATGCGGAGGAGACTTACTTCAAACGTTATGAAAGCGGTTCATTGTCGTATGTAGGAAGGGCAAATTATAAATATGACAACCGGTACCTGCTTCAGTTTGTCGTCAGGGCAGATGCTTCCACAAAATTTGCTCCTGAAAACTATTGGGGAACTTTTCCCACCGCATCGGCAGGATGGGTTGTATCAGAAGAGAATTTTTTCAAAAACAGCAAGATGTCTGATTTTTTCGATTTCTTAAAATTTAGATATAGCCTGGGAAAAACTGGGAAAGACAATGTGGTGGCCTGGAGCTGGTTACAGCTATATAAGATAAATCCTACCGGAGGACTTGGTTTTGGTACGATCGGAGGACAACCAACATTAGGCGCAAATACCAGTGGTACAGCAAATAGAGATATAAAATGGGACACCTCTATTAAGCACAATATTGGATTGGATCTGAATGTATTATCGAGCCGTTTGGCCATTACAACGAATTACTATTACGATAAAACAAAGGATCTGATTATGTTTATAGCCGACGATGAGGAGCCTATTTATATCGGAGCAAAACTTCCTCCAATCAACTATGGAGAAAAGGATGCATGGGGATGGGAATTCTCACTGAGATGGAACGATCAGATCCGACAATCACTTCTTCCTTCATGGGGACCAATCAAATATTCAGTGGGTGTAGATTATAGCATTAACTGGAACAAGACAGTACTTGGACAACAAGCCACTTTTGATTATCCGGCTGAAGTGAACGAAAAAAGCAGTTGGACCGGTTATCGCGGACCTGATTATCAATGGGGATTCAAAACGTGGAAACAAACAAGTCAGGGCGATGGCATGCTACGTACACAGGCGGATATCGACAAATATTGGCAATATCTTACCGATTTGGCAACAGCTGCAGGAACAACGCCCAGTTATCTTGGTGTTACCTCAAAAGAGAAAATGTATCCGGGAATGCTTGCTTATGAAGACATCGCAGGAGATATTGATGTGGAAAACAGAACAATTGCAGGACCCAATGGGGTGATTTCACGGGATCATGGAGAGGACTACGCCAAACTGGCAAGCAACAGACGTCACGGCATCAACACAAGATTAAGAGCCGAATGGGGTAATTTTAGCTGGTCTGCGATGGTTTCTACCGCATGGGGTGGTTATTACGCATTAGACAACGATGTCAGACAAGCTATCAATAACAACACGTTAATCTGGTCCCAATTTTCATACGTAAATGATATGTTTGACCAGGAAGAAAATCCCAATGGAAAATACCCAAGCATGGCCGTAGCAAGCGCTTTTGGTGAACGTTCCGATTTCTGGATGGTTTCCTCCTTCAGGATGTATGTTCGTAACATGATTTTTGGCTATGATTTGCCAAAAGGGTTATTGCAAAAGATTAAAGTAGAAAGATTGCAATTTAATCTGACCGGAAATAACTTATGTGATTTTTACAATCCGTATCCCGACAAATACAGAAATATGTATGATGGCGGACGAACCGATTATCCGACATTAAGGACCTGGACATTGGGTGTAAACCTGACATTCTGATAATATCCAATTACAATCAATTCAAAATAAAAAGAAATGAAACGATTATTTTTTAAAATATGTATTGGAGCTTTTGCACTGGCATATTTGCTCTCGTGCAGCGACCAATTTCTGGAAGAAAAAAGAGATTACAACAATCTCACCACAATCGATGTGTTTAGCGATCCCGAACAAGCAAAAGCGGTATTTGCAACCATCTATAAACAGATATTAGAACGGTACAACTCTCCCTTCGCCGGTTCCGATCCACTCATGAGGCAGGACCAAAATACCGGTGGAAAGCAACATATTTATACCGAAGAACTTTCCGATGGTGGGTTCAGAGATGGACGGTACAACGGCTCGAATGGTAAAAACACGAAAGCGGGTAACCATATCGGCAATCCGCCCTACTGGAATGATCCCAGAAGTGCTTCAAGTAATTACAATAATTTCAACAGATATACATTGTTTCCCACAATCTATCTTATCAATAGTTACATTATTGAGATTGACCGGTCGCGTGATCTTTACGTGAATGAAACTTTTTGGGATCAACTGAAAGGACAAGCTATCTTTGCCCGTGCATGGCTCTATTTTGATGCGATCCGTTTGTGGGGAGGTGTCCCATATTATTCAACTGAAACAGATCAGGCTCAACCGGGAGATCGTTCATTACGTATGCCAATACAGGAATGCATCGATAAAATATGCATCGATTTCGAAACAGCCGCTGAATTACTACCTGCGGTTTGGGATGCTGAAAACGACGGACGTTTTACTTCGGTTGCCGCGTTGGCCATGATAAGCAGGGCCCGTGTATATGCAGCCAGTCCGGTCTTTAATGCAAACTGGGATAATCCGGCCAGTGAAAGGTGGCAGGCTGCACTTGATGCCAGCCTTGCAGCAGAAGCTGCAGCCAATGGAGCAGGATATGGTTCAAGCGTGAGTAATATAGATTCATGGGATAAAGCGTTCTATGCCTTTAACGGTATGCACAACCCGGAAGCGATCATAAAAATTCCGAAAAGCGATAACGTGATTCATGGAGCTTTCAATAAATGGGAAGGATATATTCGTCCAGGTGCTGTCATTTCGGGAACCGGAGCCGGAATGCCCGCTCCCGATGAGATTCTGCTCAAATTCCCCATGAAAAGTGGAAAGGCTCCGTTAACTGAAAACGGATACGATGATGAAAAATTCTACAAAAACAGAGATCCGCGTTTTTATCGGACATTTGCCTTTTCAGGATGCGAGTGGCCGGGAACAAATACCCAAATATGGCTCTACACCTACAAATACAGCACTTCTGCAAGTCAAATGTTTCGGTACACAGATGGCAGCAGGGGTGATGGCGGTGCACAGAAGAAAAGCAGGGCAATTGTATGGAAAATGTCAGACCCCAATGTACCAGTAGGTAGTGAATCTGTCAGCGGTACCGATATTTTGGAATACCGTTACGCCGAGATCCTGCTAAATGTAGCCGAAAGTTATGCAGGCAAAGGAGAGGTGAGCAGTGCTGTGAACTATCTGAGCAAAATAAGAAGTCGTGTGGGTATCGATGCAGCCAATAATTACGGACTGAATGATGTGACGGATAAATATTCTGCAATCCGGACAGTGCTGAATGAAAGGGCTGTGGAATTAGCCTACGAAGGAAAACGATCATGGGATATGAGAAGATGGTTGCTGTATGAAGGAGGAGCCGGCTTTGATCCGAGACTTGCAGATTTTAATGATGCAACACGTGCCTATACTCCGGATCTTGCATGGGGTAAAGGATGGCGTATATTTGACGGAAAAGATGGTAGACCCAATTACACCAAAGAGGACAACGTATTAACCAAGCTCGGTATTTCCCGGTTTGCAGGTACGAAACATTCCAGCAAACTCTGGGCATATGATATCAATAATGTATATCCTGTCAATGAATGGAACACGGAAAATGCGGTAATAGATCATCCCTTGAAAACAAATGAACTTTTACTGGCTGTCCCCGCTATCAAAAGAGAGATGAGTGAGGCTCAAAGAAGCGCCGCTTTTGACAAATTAGATGCCCTCTATGATGGAGTAAACATAGAAACTGTAGATCCGATTAAAGACAACAGAATGGGTCATAAATATGCCATGGACAGCGGAACAAATGTGACTGACCAAAACTTCCTGTTTGCTTGGCGCGGTTGGTACTATGTTTATCCGATCCATTATGATATGTATACTATTGGTAAAGGGAATGACTGGATTGAGCAAACTGCCGGATGGATGATTGCCAATGCAAATCCCACCGGAATGGGATCTGAAGAGCAGGATGGTACATATTATTATTGCAAGCCTGAATAGTACCGTTTTTAACTTCGTGAAGAATTAGTTCCAGAGAGGGCTGTTATGAGATTCGTAACGGCCCTTTTTGAACTTTCACCTTTATTATGATTACATAATCCGGTGAAAAATGTCTACTTTTAAATAAAAACAGAATACGCAGATGAATAAGAAAATCTTTTTATTGACTTT
Source organism: Proteiniphilum sp. UBA4084 (assembly GCA_002383605.1). GTDB lineage: Bacteria > Bacteroidota > Bacteroidia > Bacteroidales > Dysgonomonadaceae > Proteiniphilum. The sequence goes on from DFYK01000108.1 coordinate 8,461, forward strand.
AATCCTCGTCTTACTGCCGGCTGCATACCTGGCAGCTCAATACCCACGTATACCCAAAGAGGTACAGGATGAAGCAAACAAGTTGATGGAAGAGGCACGACGCCGTTCCGACCTGGCCTGGGAAAAAGCGCTTCCAATCATTGAAGCAGAAGCAAAAACCGGTAAACCTTATATTCCCTGGGCTGCCCGTCCTTCCGATTTGCCTCAGGCCACCATACCTGCATTTCCGGGTGCCGAGGGGGGAGGCGCTTTCAGCTTTGGAGGAAGGGGCGGAAAAGTGATTAACGTAACAAACCTGAACGACAGCGGTCCCGGCTCATTGAGGGAAGCTTGTGAGCAGGGAGGAGCCCGTATTGTTGTATTCAATGTATCCGGGATTATCAAATTGAAATCTCCACTCATTGTGAGAGCTCCCTACATCACCATAGCCGGACAAACGGCGCCCGGTGACGGTATCTGCGTAGCAGGGGAATCGTTCTGGATCAATACCCACGATGTGGTGATACGGCATATGCGTTTTCGCAGGGGTGAAACGTGGGTCGGCCGTCGCGATGATTCGATGGGAGGAAATCCAGTTGGAAATATCATGATGGACCATTTGTCCACCAGTTGGGGACTGGATGAAAATATGTCCATATATCGGCATATGTGGAACGACAGCACCGGTAAAAGCGATCTGAAACTGGGCACGGTGAACATCACCATACAGAATTCAATTTTCTCGGAAGCGCTCGACACCTGGAACCACTCATTTGGTTCTACCCTGGGAGGTGAGAATTGCTCTTTTATGCGCAACCTCTGGGCAAACAATACCGGACGCAATCCTTCAATCGGATGGAATGGCGTATTCAACTTTGTGAATAATGTGATTTTTAACTGGATGCACCGTTCGGTGGATGGTGGTGATTATTCAGCAAAGTATAATATCATCAACAACTATTATAAACCGGGACCTGTGACACCGGTCGAGGGGCCTGTGAGCCACAGATTGCTGAAGCCTGAATCGGGGCGCAGCCAGCTATCCCGGAAGGTATACGGCATGGCCTTCGTCCATGGGAATGTGATGGAAGGCAATGAGCGGGTTACCCACGATAACTGGGACGGAGGCGTGCAGGTTGAAGGTTTATCCGATGCAGGGGAATATACCCGCGATATCAGATCGAAATCTCCTCTGGCAATGCCGGATATGACCATCATGGATGCCAACGAAGCATACGACTTTGTACTGGAAAATGCAGGAGCAACACTGCCAAAACGTGACCCGGTGGATGAAAGAATTACCAGGGTCGTGAAAACAGGCGTGATTGAGTATGCAGAGAACGTGAATCTCGATGGCATTCCGAAATTCGAGCACCGTCGCCTGCCGGACGATTCCTACAAGCTGGGGATTATTACAGATATCAGTCAGGTTGGCGGCTACCCCGAGTACAACGGCACGCCTTACAAAGATTCCGACAAAGATGGTATGCCGGACTGGTGGGAAGAGAAATATGGGTTAAATCCAAATGACCCTTCCGATGCCAGGGGAGATATCAATGGCGACGGATATATGAATATCGAAAAGTTTATCAACGGAATCAATCCCGAAACCAACATCGACTGGACCAATTCCATGTTTAATTACGATACGCTAAAAGTTCACGGAAATATTCATAAGCAGTAAATAAACCACGAAGCATGATGAAAATTAATACAAAGAAGCTGTTCTTGCTCCTCTTCATATTGGCGCCGGCATACATACTGGCGCAATATCCCTTAATTCCTGTTGATGAGGAAGAGAAGGGTGCAGCTTTCATGAAAGAAGTAAAACGCCATTCCGATGAGGCCTGGGCAAAAGCACTGCCTATTGTGGAGAAAGAGGCCCGTGAGGGGCGGCCCTACATACCCTGGGCCGGCATTCCCAAAGCGTTGCCACAGGCAGAGATCCCGGCATTTCCAGGTGCCGAAGGAGGTGGCATGTTCACACCCGGCGGCAGAAGGGGAAAAGTATATGTGGTAACCAGTCTGGCCGACAGTGGACCGGGTACTTTCAGGGAGGCTTGTGAAGCAGGTGGAGCCCGTATGGTTGTGTTTAACGTGGCGGGTATGATCCGCCTGGAAACTCCTGTCTCAATTCGTGCACCATATATTACGATAGCCGGACAAACAGCTCCCGGTGATGGTGTGGTCATTGCAGGCGAGTCGGTAGACATAGACACGCATGATGTAATCATCAGACACATGCGTTTCAGGAGAGGTGAAGTGAACGTTACAAGACGCGACGATGCTGTCGGAGGCGATGCAATTGGTAATATCATCATAGACCACACCTCTGCAAGCTGGGGACTCGATGAGTCATTGTCTTTATACAGAAACATGTGGAGCCCGGAACCCAACCGTTACCCCGACAGGAGTCCGGAGAAACTGCCTACAGTCAACATCACCATTCAGAACAGCATCATTGCTGAAACGCTCGATTTATACAATCATGCTTTCGGAAGCACCTTCGGAGGGCTGAACAGCAGCATGGCACGAAATCTTTTTGCCAACAACGTTGCCCGGAATCCATCGGTAGGCATGTGGGGCGATTTCTCGTTTGTGAACAACGTTCTCTTCAACTGGTGGAACAGAACCCTGGATGGGGGCGATTACCGGTCGATGTGGAACATCATCAACAACTATTATAAACCAGGTCCCATTACACCGGAAAACGATCCTGTCCGTTACCGTATTGCCAAATCTGAAAAAGGGAGCATCGACGCAACCATCTTTGCACGGATATACGCACATGGAAATAAAATTCACGACAACAAGCTGATCTCAGAGGATAACTGGGCAGGGGGTATCCAGCTGGGTATGCCGCATGAGGAGGCAATGGAATATTTCGGTCAGGTCCGTATGAAAAGTCCGTTCCCGATGGCTGATGTAAGAATCATGCCTGTTCAGGAAGCGTTTGAATGGGTATTGGATCATGCCGGTGCGACCATCCCCAAAAGAGATGCGGTGGATGAACGCATCGTGAAACAGGTGAGAACCGGGATTATTGCATACAAGGAGGGTCTCGACACAAAAGACTCCAAATATGTAAAAAGAAGGTTACCGGCCGATTCATACAAAAAAGGGATCATTACCAATGTAAATCAGGTGGGTGGTTATCCCGAATATAAAGGAACACCTTACAAAGATACGGACAGTGATGGCATGCCCGACTGGTGGGAAGAGAAACATGGTCTGAATCCCAATGATCCCGCTGATGCCCATGGCGACATCAACGGAGACGGTTATACCAACATCGAGAAGTTTATTAATGGCATAGATCCGGAAACAAAAGTCGACTGGCGTAACCTGCAGTTTAATTTTGATACGCTGCGTGAAAAGGGGTATCTGCATCCGCAACAATAGCAACATCAGGATGATCAAACATAAAANNAATATGATGAAAAGAAATGTAATTGTAGTCTGTTTCATGGCACTCGGGGTGTTCTCCTTAATGGCACAAAAAGCCAGAACTGCTGAAGAAAAACAGTATCTGGACGTATTGAAAAACCGCTCCGAAAAAATACTGGATCAGTATGTCGAACTTCCGGAAGGTGAGACCAGGGAAAAAGTGCTTGACCTGATGGTTAAGCAATACTGGAATCTCAACAAGGTACATGATAACAGAGACAACAAAATAAAAGAACTGACAGAGAGTGGCATGCCGGCTGATATACTGAAAGAAAAGAAAAACAAACTTGCAAAGAAAGCAGACAGAAAACTGTTGAAACTTCAAAAAAAATATCTCAGAAACCTATCCAAGTTACTTGATCAACAACAGATCGACGGCATAAAAGAAGGGATGACACTCGGGGCAATGACGCACAACTACAGGGGATTTACCGAGATGATCCCTACCCTCACCCCCGAAGAAAAGGAGCATATCAAAACCCAGCTGCTTGAGGCCCGGGATAAAGCCATGAATATGGGTTCCTCGGAAGACAAGCAGGCTGTTTTCAGGGATTATAAAGGCAAGATAAACAATTATTTGTCGGAAGAAAGAGGGTATGATCTGAAAAAAGAAGGTGAACAGTGGCAGGAAAGAATTAAAAAGGCAAAAAAATGAAACTTCTGTGCTTTGTAGGCAGATAGAAATAATCTATTCCATATTGAGAAGCAAACATTTTGATATTATTTATAATATCTATATATTTGCAATAGTTATAAATAAAACAATTAAATTATTGCATTATGAAAACAGTAGATTATTTACAGTTGGATTCAAAAAGTACAGAGAGAACAGTGGATGGCTTGCAAAAGTTATTGGCGAATTTGCAGCTGTATTACACCAACCTGCGTGGTTTTCACTGGAACGTGAAGGGGGTAGAATTTTTTGTCTTGCACGCCAAACTTGAGGAGTTCTACGACGATACGGCCGAGAAGGTGGATGAAGTAGCAGAGCGCATTCTGATGCTGGGGGGTGTGCCTGCTCATAATTATACCGAATATCTGAAAACCTCTTCCATCAAGGAGACGGCAATTGTAAACAATACAAAAGAGATTGTGAAGAATGTGCTCGACTCATTAAAAGTCTTGATTGGTCTTGAGCGCGGAGTAATCGAAGCGGCTTCCGAAAGCAACGACGAGGTGACAGTCTCTTTGCTTAGTGACTTCCTTGCGGATCAGGAAAAGAATGTGTGGATGCTTACGGCCTTTCTCTCTTGAGGAAAATAGGGCAAATTGTAGAGAACACTCCCTTTGATTTTTTATTATAAAACCCGAAAGTAAGACAATTGCTTTCGGGGTTTTTTATTCATTTTTCTCAAACTATCTGCAAGGAGCGACTCCGTCGCAAAAAGTTGCATTATCATCCTTCGATGATTGCTTTAAATTGCTTACGGTATGTTTCTCCAATGGGTATCTGTTTTTTTCCGATGGCGATACGGTTCTTGTTGACGCTGCTGATCTTGTTTTTGTGTATGATGTAAGAACGGTGAACCCGCATAAAGCGGTCCGCCGGCAACTCTTCCTCCAGAAGTTTCAGGCTCATCAGTGACAAAATAGGCTTTGGCTCATTTTCTGTATAAATCTTTACATAATCTTTCAGGCCTTCAATATAGATGATATCCTCATAAAGCACATGCAGGAGCCGGTATTCCGATTTCACGAAAATACCGATGTTTTCATGTACAGTCTCAGCTACGGGCCTGGACGCGGTCATCTCAAACCACTCCAGTGCTTTCCTGGCAGCGGCGAGAAATTCGTCAAACGAAAAAGGCTTCAACAGATAATCGAGCGCACTCACCTTGTATCCTTCCAGTGCGTATTCGCTGAAAGCAGTGGTAAAGATGACCCGTGTGCGGTGGCTGATGGTACGTGCAAACTCCATTCCATTGATTTCGGGCATTTGTATATCCAGAAAGAGCAGATCGACCTTTTCTTCGGCGATCTGCTTCATGGCAGGCAGCGCATTGCTGTACTTGCCTGTGAGCCGGAGAAAAGAGGTTTTTTGTACGTACGATTCGAGGAGTGACAAAGCCAGCGGCTCATCGTCCACGATCCAGCAATTCAGTATCATCCTGTTGTTTTTTGGTGTCAATGACAAGCACAGTGGAATAGATGTCACCTTCTATGGTTGTATGCCAGAGGTAACTGTCCGGATAGAGCAGCTCCAGCCTTCGTCTCACCAGCTCCAGGCCTATCCCGCTACCGCTCTTGTCCTGTTCCGATTTCGGAAAATAACTGTTGCTTGATGCAAATTCAATTTTTCCGTCGGGATGCTCTTTCAGTGAAATATCAATAAAAGAGGGCTTATCACCACTTATACCGTGCTTAAACGCATTTTCGATCAAAGATATAAAAATGAGCGGGGATATCAACGTATTTCCCGTTTGGGAATAGGAAAAATGGGTTGTAAGCTTTACGTTGTCAGCCAGGCGGATGCGCATCAGTTCGATGTAGTTCCGCATAAAGTCGGCCTCCTGACGCAACGGTACATAGGTCTGGTTGTTGTCGTACAAGAGATGACGCAACATCTTGCTTAAGTCCATCACCGCCTGTTGTGCTTTGGGGGGATTGAATTCAATCAGGGCATAAATATTGTTGAGGGTGTTGAGCAGAAAATGGGGGTTGATCTGATTCTTCAAATTTTGCAGTTCCGCCTCCGACTTGGCCTTTGCCAGTTCTTTGCGTTCATTGTCCACCTCAAACCACCGTACGGTCATCTTCAGTGCTACGCTCAATCCCATAACCAGGAAGAGTGATGTGGAATTGCGCACAATGAAAAGTAAAGGAAAAAAAGGATTGTGTCTTCCACGCCACCTCGGCCTCAGTTGAGGCATCAACTGTTCGAGCAGCTCTCTTCCGTAATGCATCATGAAGGCTACACCCACAATCAATAGTACATTGTAAAAAATGAAACTCTTTGTTTTTCCCCGATAGAGAAACTTGTCAATCAAAAGGAAATAGTTCAGGTAAAACACCAGCATGAATCCCAACATCTCGGGAATCGACCGCAAAAAGGGACGCCAGGTAAACACCCGCTCAGAATCCATAAAAAAATAGGGGAGAATGAAAATCACTCCCCACAGCAAGAGGTGAACAAACACATTGTTCCACCTGTGTCTCAGTTTTGGTGTGAATTGCTGACCCATCGCGTTATATTTAATATTCTGTAAAAATAACCATTTTTTTTATTAATGGTTAATTATTTCTGAACGATTGCAAAGCTTGCCGGAAATGCATGATTCCGGTAAGCATACTACTTCTCTCTTGCCTGGAGAAAAGATTCTACATTCTACCGTGTCCTCCTCCGTGTGGAGGACCTCCATAACCGCGTCGTTGTGGCATCATATCGCTTTGGGCGGCTCCTCCCTTAAAGATATTGAACCGATATATAAAGTGCACCATAAAATAACTGGTCAGTGTATTGGTAGTGGTGTCCCTTATATAGTTGGATGTCACACTTCTGCTGATGTTGCTTCGTTGTTGGAGAATATCGTATATTTTAAAACGGATGGTGCCGTTTTTCTGTTTGAATAAGGTCTTCTGCAGGGAAGCATTCCACAGCCATTCGTTCTGTTCAAACCCATCGGCATAACCTGAATTGGTTGAATAATTGATATCGCTCTCCAGGGTCAGATCCCAGGGCAGATAAACCGATGTGGTGGCATTTCCCCCGTAATTAAAATATTGCTGATCGATCTGTCCCTGAAGGCTGTTGGTCACATTATTGAAATTTACATTCCCCCTGATACCAAAATCGAACTGATCGGAACGGTAATTCAGGCCAAGCACTTCTGCCAATGTAGTTCTTTTGTTGGTATTCTGTTCGTTATTTGAAAATCCGTTTGTGTGGTTGTAGCTAACAAATGACATGGAGAAAACTGAAAATTTAATATTTTTCAAGGGCACGTTGAACATCATGCGTCCGTTGGCATTCCAGTTGCCGGTCACATTGCGGAAAGTAGTCTCTTTGCGACCGGTATTGAGGTCGGTAAAGGTGGATGAAACAATGTCATTGGTCAGATATCCGGCGTTGGCAAATGCATTGAAGGAGCTTGCCTTTTCGGGATTCGACTTCTGATAACGGATATCCAGACGATGCTGAAACGAAGGCTTCAGGTCGGGATTACCATAACTGATGTTTAACGGGTCCGACACGTCCACAACCGGGGAAAGTTGTGACACCGATGGCTGATCGGTACTTCCATTGTAGCGGATACGCAGATTTTGGGTGCGGTTCCAGCGGTAATTGAGTTGGGCCATCGGGGCATAATTGACCACGTCTTGTTTCCCGTCGTAGATCATATCTGAACCAATGAATGTTTGGCTGTGCGAAGAAGAAGGTTGTACAGAAAATCCGAACATATAATCAAACTTCTCCCGTACCGATCTGAAATTTAATTCCAGCTCCTGATTCACAAAATTATTTTCCAGACGTTTGCTGTAGAGCGAATCAAGCACCGTATAATTTCCGGACACATCTTTTGAACGGGTATCCTTGTCTGATTCTGAGAAATTTTGTCTGTACTGATACGCCAGTTGCAGAAAATTGTTCTTTCCTATCGGTTCCACGTAGGAGATATATCCTCGCCATGACTGGTTGTTGTTGGCATTTGTAAAACGCTGGTCTATGATATCGTTTGGCCGTGTCCCGCTGTAAAAAGTACCGGATTTACTTGTACCACTGTTGTCCGAATCTCCCTTTTCAGCGCGTAACTGCACACTTAATATCCTGCCTTCTTTGCCCAATTCACGACTGGCATCGAGCCGAAACTCGATATCCTTGCCCTTGCCTTCGGAAAAATAGTCCGATTCGCCATGGTTAATCGTATCTCCTGCCAGTTCACTCACAGTAAGAAAATCTCCTGTTTCACGACGGTTGTTGTTGTAAAATGATATCTCGGGACGGAAAATAATTTTTGTGAGCGTATCAGGATCCCATTCAAGCCGGAGATCCAGGTTAAAATTCTGGCTTTTGTTGTTTGCCGTATTGTTCTCCTCTTCCAATGTATTCCCCGCGCTCAGCAGGTTTTGTGTAAAAACACCGGAAAGCACGTCATTGTCGGTATAACCGTAACGCACATTTCCTC
>DFYK01000104.1:0-57412 GCA_002383605.1 Proteiniphilum sp. UBA4084
GCAAAAAAATTTTCCTACTCTGTGAAGGGGATTGCCGATTTTAAAGCACGCATCTTCGAGAAACATTTCGACGGTACCGATATTGAAATCAACGGCAGAGAACTTTCGGTGCAGTTTGTGGGCGTTTTCAACGTCTATAACCTCCTTGCCGTATATGGTACAGGCGTTTTGCTCGGACTCGATCAGGAAGAACTGCTTCGGGTTCTTTCCCTGTTAACTCCTGTGGCCGGTCGCTTCCAGACGATGCGTTCACCCAAAGCTTATACGGCAATTGTAGACTATGCACATACGCCCGACGCACTGACCAATGTGTTGAACGCCATTCACGAAGTGCTTAACAACAAGGGACACATTATCACGGTGGTGGGTTGTGGCGGCAACCGTGACAGGACAAAACGCCCGCTCATGGCGCGTGAAGCCGTGAACCTCAGCGATAAGGTAGTGTTCACCTCCGATAATCCTCGGTTTGAAGAACCTGACGATATCCTGCAGGATATGCTCGACGGCCTTACCCAGGAGCAGAGAGAGGGTGCACTCACCATCACGGAAAGGCGCGAAGCCATCAAAACAGCCTGCGCCCTGGCCCAGCCTGGAGATGTAATTCTCATTGCCGGGAAAGGACATGAAGATTATCAGGAAGTAAAAGGTGTGAAGCACCATTTCGACGACAGGGAAGAGGTCCAAAAAATATTTGACGCACAGCGTCAGGCCTGATTTGAAATAAAAAGATTGAATCGATGTTATATTATTTTTTTGAGTATTTAGACAAACTTGATGTCCCCGGAGCAGGCATGTTCCAATATGTGATGTTCCGCTCAGCCATGGCGGTGGTTTTTTCACTGCTGATTGGCATATTTGTCGGGAAGAAGATCATTGGGAAGCTTCAACAGAAACAGATTGGAGAAACCATTCGCAATCTCGATCTGGAAGGACAGTACAGCAAGCGCGGAACACCTACCATGGGAGGAGTAATTATTATTCTTTCCATTCTTGTCTCTACCCTGCTCTTCGGAAAGTTGGAAAACATTTATATTATCCTGATGCTTGTTAGTACGGTATGGCTGGGAATGCTTGGTTTCGCAGACGATTATATCAAGGTGTTCAAAAAGGATAAAGAGGGACTGAAAGGGAAATTCAAAATTGTGGCACAGGTTGGACTGGGACTCATTGTGGGGCTGACCATGTATTTCAGTCCCGACATCGTGGTACGGGAAAATATGGAGATACGGGTGAATAATGTTATCGAAGAAGTCACCTACCAAACCGAAGATGTGAAAACCACCAGCACCACCATCCCATTCATGAAGAATAATAATTTCGACTATCAATGGCTCGTGAACTGGATGGGTGACTATGCCGACGAGGCTGTGTGGGTTGTTCTTATCCTGGTGGTCATCCTTATTGTAACGGCCGTATCGAACAGTGCCAACCTGACGGACGGGCTGGACGGACTCACATCGGGTTCCTCAGCCATTATAGGCGTGGCATTGGGTATCCTGGCCTATGTGTCGGGACGTGTGGATTTTGCGTCCTACCTCAATATCATGCACATCCCGGGGGGAGACGAATTGATGGTGTTTGCCTCTGCCTTCGTGGGAGCCTGTGTGGGTTTTCTCTGGTACAACGCATATCCGGCGCAGGTGTTTATGGGCGACACGGGGAGCCTTACCCTGGGAGGAATCATCGGTGTGTTTGCTGTGCTTATTCACAAGGAGTTGCTGCTGCCCATCCTGTGCGGTGTCTTCTTCGTGGAGGCTTTGTCGGTCATAGCGCAGGTGACCTACTTTAAATATACAAAGAAGAAATATGGTGTTGGCTGGCGCATATTCAAGATGACACCGCTGCATCATCATTACCAGAAACCGGGTGACGGCAGTATCAACGCTCTGATCCAAAGACCTTTTGCACCGCTTTCCGAGCCCAAAATAGTAAGTCGCTTTTGGCTGGTGGGAATGATCCTGGCTGTGCTGACGCTGGCGACACTCAAGATGAGATAGTGGCAAACCTGCTTAATGGGAGATAAACGATGAACGGTAAATTAATTGTTGTACTCGGTGGGGGTGAAAGTGGCGTTGGATCTGCCATACTTGCCCAAAAACAGGGATTTGACGTGTTCCTTTCCGACAGCGGTCCCATCGGTGAGGTGTATCGTGAGACATTGAATGCTTATGGAATAGAATTCGAAGATAACGGTCACACCGAAGAACGTGTTCTCCGGGCCGATGAGATTGTAAAGAGTCCGGGAATACCTGATACGGCTCCACTGATGAGGAAAGTGCGGGATGCTGCGATCCATGTAATCTCCGAGATTGAATTCGCAGGTCGCTACACCGACGCGAAGATGATCTGCATAACGGGAAGTAACGGCAAGACAACAACGACCAGCCTTATCTACCACATCCTGAAGTCGGCAGGGTTAAACGTGGGATTGGCGGGAAACATCGGGAAGAGCTTCGCCAGGCAGGTGGCCGAGGAACATTATGATTATTACGTGCTGGAGTTAAGCAGTTTTCAACTGGAAGGGGTCTATGATTTCAGAGCCGATATTGCGGTATTGCTGAACATCACTCCCGATCATCTGGATCGGTATGATCATGATATGCAGCATTATGTGGATGCCAAGATGCGCATCATCCGCAATCAGAGAATGCAGGATGCATTTATTTACTGGATCGATGACCCTGTCGTCACCAGAGAGATTGAAAAACTACGACCGGACGTCACCCTGTATCCTTTTGGAGAACAAAAGATGAGAAATACCATAGCGTATACTGAGAACGGAAAATTAATCATTCATGCAAAAGAAAGGGAATTCACTATGGAACTGGAATTACTGGCTCTGGAGGGCTTGCACAATGTATACAACTCATTGGCATCGGGCATAGTGGCAAAGCTGATGGAGATCAGCGACGAACAGTTACGCACTTCGCTGTCCGACTTTAAAGGAGTACCGCACAGACTCGAGAAGGTGGCCACCATACGTGGCGTACAGTACATCAATGACTCAAAAGCCACCAACGTGAACTCCTGCTGGTATGCACTGCAGAGCATGCGTGCCAAAACGGTGCTGATACTGGGTGGTACCGACAAAGGGAATGATTACAGCGAGATTGAAGAACTGGTACGGTCAAAGGCCAGGGCACTGATCTTTCTCGGGAAAGACAACAGCAAACTACACGCTTTCTTCGATGGAAAGGTTCCCTTGATACGTGAAGCAGGCTCCATGAAGGAAGCAGTGGACACTGCCTATCGACTGGCAGAAAAGGGTGACGCGGTATTGCTCTCACCCTGCTGTGCCAGCTTCGACCTGTTCAAAAATTACGAGGACCGGGGCGACCAGTTTAAAGAATGTGTGAGAGGGCTGTGATAAGCCAATGTGCCAATGTGATAATGTGGAAAATTTGAGATGGACAATATGGAAAACGATATCAATCATATAAATGATCCGACACTCTCGCAGGAGGAGTTGACGGAACCCGGTACAGCGATAAAGGATTTTGGAAAAAAAATCTTTCAGGGTGACAAAGTGATCTGGTCGGTGTTTATCATCCTCTGCGTGATCTCGCTGGTGGAGATATTCAGCGCTACCAGCACCATTGTTTACCGGCAACAAAATATGTGGGGCCCTATTCTGCGTCACACCATGTTTTTAATTGGGGGTGTAGGCATGATCCTGCTCATTCACAATATTCCATACCGCTATTTCTCCCTGCTGATCTTCGTGCTGCTGGGCGCCATTGTACTGCTTGTGCTGACTCCCTTTATCGGCACCAGCATCAACGGTGCCGAACGTTGGATCTCTTTCCTGGGAATCACCATCCAACCGTCTGAAATTGCAAAGATATCGCTGATGGGCACCATCGCCTTTCTGTTGAGCAAACAAAACGGGACCAACGACGGGTTGCTGTTCAAGTGGATGATCGGTCTGATGGTGGTTGTGTGTGGCATCATCGCCATGGATAACCTTTCCACAGCGTTGTTGTTATTCGGAGTGTGTTATCTCTTGATGTTTATTGGCAATGTGAAACTGGTGAGACTGCTAAAGGTGGCCGGAGCCGGAATAGCCCTGGTACTACTGGTTGTACTTTTGTTGAATGTCATTCCCGAAAGCTGGACCGACTCCGGTCCTCTGAATCGTCTGGGTACATGGCAGAACCGCATCGCCAATTTTGGTGGGGGTAAAGATGTGACGGAAGAAGATTATTATACCATCACCGACGATAATTACCAGGTGGCCCATGCCAAGATTGCCATCGCCAATGGCGGACTGCTGGGTGTCTTCCCGGGAAACAGTACCGAACGGGATTTTCTTCCGCAGGCTTATTCCGATTTTATCTATGCCATCATCATAGAAGAAATGGGTATGCTGGGTGGGCTTTTTGTCCTTCTGCTCTATGTGATCCTGCTGATTCGCTCGGGGATGATCGCCCGGAAAACCGATAAGATGTTTCCCAAATACCTTGTGTTGGGATCGGCACTGATGCTCTCCACACAGGCTTTTATTAATATGGCAGTCGCTGTAAGCCTGTTTCCTGTCACCGGACAGCCACTGCCTCTGATCAGTCGCGGTGGTACATCCACCCTGATTACCTGCGCCTACTTCGGACTAATCCTGAGTGCCGACCGCTTTGGTATCGGCAAAAAGAAAAAGGANNAGAGCCGATCAATAAACTGGAAGACAAAGTGGAATTTGAAATTTATCAGGTATGAAGGTAATAGTCAGTGGCGGAGGCACCGGAGGCCATATTTTTCCGGCTATATCCATCGCCAATGCGATCAGGGACCGTTGGGAAGATGCGGAGATATTGTTTGTGGGTGCCGAAGACCGCATGGAGATGGAACGGGTGCCTGCAGCGGGTTATCGGATCATAGGATTGCCTGTGGCCGGTTTCGACCGGAAGAATCTGCTGAAGAATATCCCGGTGGCTTTCAAACTGCTCAGAAGCATGCAGAAAGCAAGAAAGATCATCGATGATTTTAAACCCGATATCGCTGTAGGTGTTGGTGGTTATGCCAGCGGCCCCACACTGAAGGCGGCCTCTGCGAAAGGAGTGCCCACCCTGCTTCAGGAACAGAACTCCTATGCGGGAGTCACCAACAAGCTACTGGCACAAAAGGCAGCGGTGATCTGTGTGGCGTATGAGGGAATGGAAAAGTTCTTTCCAGAAGAGAAGATCGTACTCACCGGCAACCCTTGCCGGCAGGATCTGTTGGTCTCTGAAGAGAACAGGCAACATGGATATGCTCATTTTCAACTTGATCCCGGCAAGCGCACCATCCTGATGCTGGGAGGAAGCCTGGGAGCACGCACACTCAACAAAAGCATTGTGGATGCTTTCCCTAAACTGGCTGCAGCAGACGACGTGCAGGTAATCTGGCAAAGCGGCAGATATTACTACAAAGAGATGCAACAACTACAGGAAGCAGGAAAGATTCCCCCCAATGTGCACCTGTATGATTTTGTGAACCGGATGGATTACGCCTACTCGGTGGCCGACCTGGTGATTTCACGTGCCGGTGCCGGTTCCATCTCAGAATTCAGCCTGCTTGGAAAGGCGGTCGTGCTGGTACCTTCTCCCAACGTGGCGGAAGACCATCAGACAAAAAACGCGCAGGCACTGGTAAACAAAGAGGCAGCCGTCATGGTCTCCGATGTACTGGCGCCCGCATTATTGTTCGATGTGGCGCTCTCACTCGTGAATAACGAGGCACAGCTGACTAACCTGAGTCGGAACATTGCCCAACTGGCACAGCACGACTCGGCCAATCGAATCGTGGACGAAATTGAGAAAATTGTGGTTGTATGAATTACGAATCGGTCTATTTTATTGGTATCGGCGGCATTGGCATGAGCAATCTTGCCCGTTATTTTCTTTCAAAAGGAAAGAGGGTGGGAGGGTACGACCGTACGGAGACACCGCTCACCCAGGCACTGCAAAAGGAAGGCGCCTTTGTCCATTATGAGGATGATGTGCAAGCGCTTCCCGCTGCTTTTACCAATGACAAGGAGAAAACGCTCGTGGTGTACACGCCTGCCGTGCCAGCGACGCACGGTGAATTGGTCTTTTTCAGTGAACAGGGATTCACCATCATGAAACGGGCACAGGTACTGGGAGAGATCACCAAAACCAGTGATGCCATCTGTGTGGCGGGTACGCATGGCAAGACCACCGTCTCAAGCATGACAGCGCATCTGCTGCGTCAGTCGCATGTAGATTGCAACGCCTTCCTGGGGGGCATCCTGAAGAATTATGACAGCAACCTGCTGCTTTCCGATAAGAGCAACATCACGGTAGCGGAAGCGGATGAATATGATCGTTCATTTCATTGGTTGCGCCCCTGGATAGCGATCATTACCTCTGCCGACCCCGATCACCTGGATATTTACGGCACGGAAGAGGCATACCGCGAAAGTTTTGAAAAGTTTACATCCCTTATTCGTCCCCACGGTTCTCTGATCATGAAAAAGGGAGTTCCCGTTACGCCACAGGTCGACGAGACGGTTACTGTCATGACTTACGGCGAGGAGGAGGGTGATTATCACGCGGAAAATATCAGGATTGGAGGCGGAGAGATCCGGTTCGATTTTGTATCTCCGGAAAAGAAAATTACCGATATCCTGCTGGGAGTACCGGTGAAGATAAATATTGAAAATGCTGTGGCAGCCATCGCTGCGGCAATGAGGTGCGGCGTCACCGACGAGGAGATCCGTCATGCCATGCGTACTTTTGGCGGAGCTAAAAGACGGTTCGATTTTCACATCAAATCGCAGGAAATCGTTTTTATCGATGATTATGCACATCATCCACAGGAACTGTCCGCGGCCATCCATTCTATCAAAGCACTCTATCCCGACAGAAAAGTAACCGGTATTTTTCAGCCGCATCTCTACACACGTACCCGGGATTTTGCCGATGACTTCGGACATAGCCTCTCTCAGCTGGACGATGTGATTCTGTTGGATATCTATCCGGCAAGGGAAGAACCCATCCCGGGTGTTTCGTCGCAGATCATCTACGACGAGATTACTTCACCCGAGAAGGTGTTGTGCCGGAAAGAAGAACTGCTGGAATTGCTCCGCCACAAACCGCTTGAGGTGCTTGTAACATTTGGTGCAGGAGATATCGACCGGTTGCTTCCCGACATTGAAAACCTGTTGAGGAAGAAGTACGGAGTGAATGATTAATGTTTGTATCTTTGTGTAATCAAATCAAACCGATGACAGCTTGAAAAAATTCCTTCTCATATTGACGGCAGTTGTGGTAATAGGATATCTGATTTTTTCAGCTTCCTATTTCAGAGACTCATCGCGCGACAATGTGTGTGAACGTTTTGAAGTGGTCATCAAGGATAGCAGTCGTACCCGCTTTGTGGAAACACAGGATATTGTGAATCTGGTGAAACGTTATGATCTTTATCCCGTGGGTAGGAAATTCGGTGGGATCAACACGCTGGCCATACGCGATACCATCCTGACCAACCGCCTGGTGGAGTCGGTCGAGGTGTTCACTACTGCCGGTGGTTCCATTGTTGCATCCATCCGGCAACGGGAGCCTGTATTAAGGGTTATTTCAAATAGTAGGGGTAGTTTCTATATCGACAAAGATCGTCGCATCATGCCGCTCTCATCGAACTTTGCGGTCTACGTACCCATTGCCACAGGCGCTATTGATGAAAAGTTTGCGCAAAATGAATTGTACGACTTCGCGATGTTTCTACGTGATCATCCCGAGTGGGATGCCTGGGTAGAACAGATTGTGGTACTGGAAAATAAAGATGTGGGATTGATACCGCGGGCAGGCGATTTCAGAATTATTTTGGGAAGTCTGGACGACTACCCGGCCAAACTGGCTAAGTTTGTCCTTTTCGCGGAGGAGGGACTGAACGTGGTAGGATGGAACCGGTATCGCGAGATCAACCTAAAATATGAAAATCAGGTTGTAGGCACCAGAAGGTAATCGGTATTTTCTCGTTATAAAAAGGATGTTAACGAGAAAACAAAAATGATGCCGGAGTGTTTGAAAACAACAATGTAACCAAACGTCATCGACCAAAAATATGATGCATTCAGGATTTATAGTAGTAATTGATCTGGGTACTTCCCGGATTAAGGGAGTTGTGGGAAGAAAAAATGAACACAACGTGATATCCATTCTTGCCAGTGGTTCCATTGATGCCGGCAACTCCATTCGCAGGGGTATGGTGTATAACATTGAACAGGTAGGAGCCAACGTGCATAAGCTGGTGATGATGCTCGAAAACAGCATGGGACGCAAGATCGGCAAAGTGTATGTTTCTCTGGCGGGACAATCGCTGCATACCCTGGAGTTCAATGAAATGAAACAACTGCCTGCCGGCATGGTCACCGAAGAGGTCGTGAACCAGCTGCGCAAGGCGGCAGAGAGGTTTCAGCCCGAGATGAAGCGCAATTACCGGGTAGCCGATGTGGAATATTATATCGACGACAAACCTGAAAGGAACCCGGTAGGAGTGACCGGTTCCCAAATCGAAGCCGGCTTTGAACTGATCGTGGGGCGCCCCAACCTGTTGTCGAATATTGAAAAGAGCATCTCCGCCAAAACAGAACTGGAAATTGTGGATTTTATCGTGGGACCGCTTGCTGCAGCCGAGATATTACTCAATGAAGAGGAAAAGGAACTGGGATGTACCTTTATTGATTTCGGGGCGGGCACTACCTCGCTCTCGGTTTACAAGGATGGTATACTGCGGCGCATGGTCGTCATTCCCTTTGGCGGCAAAAACCTGACAAAAGATATCAGCGCACTCAACTTTACCGAGAACGATGCGGAGCAACTGAAGATAAAGTTCGGCCGTGCCATGGAGAATCAGGATGTGTCTCTTTTCACCTCTCCGTTTGCTTCGAAACCGGATGTAGACCTTACAGAATTGAATAAGGTGATTGGCCTGCGCCTCGATGAGATCACTGCAAACATCCGGGAACAGATCATCCTTTCCGGTTACGAAGGACAGCTGGGAGCAGGATTGATCATCACCGGAGGGGCATCTCAACTGAAAAACCTCGATCTCTATCTGACCCAAAGACTAAAGATGCCGGTAAGAAAGGCATCGGCGAGGAAAACATTTATCAATAATGCTCCCGAGCTGACCAACGACCCTGCCTTTACGCAGGTACTGGGTATGTTGATCTTTGCCAATGAGGATTGTGAGTTGNNCGAAAAGAAAGAGAAAAAACAGAAACCCGAGAAACAAGAGGGCGGATTTTTCACAAAGATAGAAGATGTTTTCGGGGGTATTTTCTCGGAAGAGGATGATGAGTAACAGAGAAAATTTAGAAGCAATGAACGACGACATATTGGATTTTCAGATAGAGAGCCACACCAACGCCATCATCAAGGTGATTGGCGTTGGCGGTGGCGGCGGTAATGCCGTGAACCACATGTTTCAGGAAGGGATACACGATGTCTCTTTCGCATTGTGCAATACCGATCACCAGGCGCTGATGGAGTCACCCGTGCCCATGAAAATACAATTGGGTGAAAATACCACCGGCGGACTGGGAGCAGGCAACAAGCCGGAAGTGGCCCAAAAAGCCGCAGAGGAAAGCGTGGAGAGGATCGAAGAATTGCTGAGTGATGGTACACGCATGGTTTTTATCACTGCTGGTATGGGTGGTGGAACAGGAACAGGAGCAGCGCCTGTTGTGGCTCGCGTAGCCAAGGAAATGGGTATCCTCACAGTGGGCATCGTCACCATTCCTTTTATGTTCGAAGGACCCCGAAAAATTGTACAGGCGGTGAAGGGTGTAGAGGAGATTGCCCGAAATGTGGATGCACTCCTGGTTATCAATAACGAACGGTTGCGTGATATATACAGCGACCTGACTATGCTGAATGCTTTTGCCCGTGCCGACGATACGCTGGCAACCGCTGCAAGAAGCATTGCCGAGATCATCACCCTGCATGGCCACGTGAACCTCGACTTTGCCGATGTGAATACCACGCTGAAAGACGGCGGTGTGGCCATCATGAGCAGTGGGCTGGGTAAAGGGGAAGATCGTATCAACGACGCGATAAAGAATGCATTGCATTCCCCTCTCCTCAATAACAACGATGTGTTCAGCGCCAAGAAGATATTGATTAACCTCTCATTTGGAGAAGAAAATCCGCTGATGATGGAAGAGATGAACGCCTTGCACGATTTTATGTCGAAGTTCAGCAGGGAAATAGAAGTGATTTGGGGAGCAGCCGTGGAAGAATCTCTTGCCAAAGAAGTAAAAGTAACACTGCTTGCTACCGGCTTTTCTATCACCAGTGTGCCGGGCGTAAAGGAACATCACGAGGAGAAGACCCGGGCAGAAGAGATCCAGGAACAAATTGAACGGGATGAGAAACTGGCACAGGAAAAACGGGATAAGATTCTGATTGAGAAGTATTATGGTAAGACAGGATTGAAAACGCTTACCACCGTAAATTACCAGCTTGAACCATTTGTGCTGAACATCGATGAACTGGATGACGACAAATTGCTTGAGGCACTGGAAAAAATACCGGTTTTTAAAAGGGAAGCCGGTTTCAATCCCCGCGCTTTCCAGTCTGAATCGCTTTCACAATCCTCCTCATTATTCGATTGAGTTGTTCGATTGTTATTCAAATTTACTGCGTAAATTTAGATGTTTGCTGCGTTCGGCAAATTCAAACAAGTTTGATTTGCACTCACTTATCGCAAACATTCAGTAGTTACGTGCGAAGCGCAAATAACGGCTTCAGCCGAATAACGCGCAGCGAACAACGTGAACGAAGTGGACAATTAACAAATAATCTATAGAGTATGTTAGAGACTATAACCGAGGACATAAAAAAAGCCATGCTTGCCAAAGACAAAGTACGTCTGGAAGCATTGAGGGGTATCAAGAAAGAGTTGCTGGAGGCAAAAACAGCGAAGGGAGCATCCGGTGAACTTTTGAATGAGGCAGCTACAGCCATTCTGCAAAAAATGGTGAAACAGCGCAAAGATAGTGCAGAGATTTATACCACACAGAACAGACCCGACCTGGCAGAGTCAGAGATTGAACAAATGAAGGTAATTCAGGAGTACCTCCCGGCGCAACTCACCCCCGATGAACTGGAGAATGAGGTGAAACTGATCATTGCTGAAACCGGTGCTACCTCCATGAAGGAAATGGGTAAGGTGATGGGACTAGCTTCCAGGCAGCTGGCAGGCAAGTCAGAAGGTAGGGCCATCTCAGAGATGGTGAAGAAGTTGCTCGCGTGAAAACATACCATTACATCTTCCTTACATAGGGAACATATACTTTTTTCATCCTTTTTTCGAGGGGATTTCGCTTGCGAGTCTTTTTTTCCAGTTTTTGTAAGTCGGACAACCTGTTTTTACTCTCTTTGAAATTGTCTGTGAGGAGCAACAGTGAAATCGTTTCATCATCAATGGTACGAATGGTGAATACGACTGTGCTGTTTTCAATGATGTCGTGCTCGGTCATTGTGATCAGGTATTGTTTTCCAATGGTATAATCCGCTGAAACAGCGTCGTAACCCAGAGCGGAGACTTTTATTTTTTCCAGCTTGTCGTTTTCTCTGAACCATATCTCACCATCGTCACCGGTGACTTTTGCTTCAAGCACCTTGTCGGTGTCCGTACAAGCCTCTACAAGGATATTACGGATGGGATAATTGTGGGAACCGACAACTTTTACGAAACAACTGTCTTTCCGGGAGCTGTCTGTAGCCTGCCAGGCGGACTTTGGACCGGAATAGTCGACAGTCTTCACCAAGATAAAGTGTTCCAGTTGTTCATAGCTCCCTTCTCCAACCTGTGCAGTGGATAACCCGGCAAAACCGGTGATGCTGAAAAAGGCCTTGTCGCCGGTAAAGGCAAGCGAGTCGTTTCCGTTTTTGTAGGTTGCGTTCTTTTGCTGAGCTAAAAGCACGACAGTCAGGATGAGATTGCATAGGAGGAGCAGATATTTTTTCATGAGCCGGGAATGAAATCCGATTAAAAAACAAATGTACGGTTTTTTTTCGCTTCTGTAAAGGGCGATATGTTAAAACTGGCATGCGATGAAGGATGTGGAATAAAAAAAGCAGGAAGTGAAAATTGTCGTTCACTTCCTGCCTGCTAAGCTTGTTGATTCAGATTATGGCTTATCCCACCATATCCTGCCTTCCGTTCTGTCCACTGCAGTACCGTAATTCGGATCTGCCTTCAGTGATTCCACTGCGGCATTGAAATTTTCAACATTGGCCGTGTTGGGTGTAGGGAGCACGTTTCTTCTGGGAATAACAAGGGCGTCGCCACCCGATTTCAATTCCTCAAAAAAGGCAACTCCGTTTTCCGGTTCCGGTTGCGGTTTGAATGCAGGCAATCCGGTACGTTTCCAGTAGGCCCACGCTTCTTCGGGACGCATAAAAAGGTTTACCCACTGCTGTGAAATAATTTTTTCCAGGGAGACGGACTGAAATTCCGGTCGTGCCAGGTATGCATCGATTTTTGCTGTAGTAATAGGATTGTAATTGTCGCTGTTTTCGTTCATCGCCGAAGGCACACCCATATCTTCAGCCCAGTTTTGATATTGTTCCATTGAAGCACGGATGCCATCACGGAACCAGGTCAACGCTGTTTTACCTCCCATGGCACTTCCTTTTTTCTGTGCAATTTCAGCCATCATAAAGCATACCTCGGGGTAGGTAATTAGCGGGGTAAAGAGGGTGATTGCATCCTGAGATACATCATAAAGTGCCTGATCTTCCTTCTCACGAACGCCAAGCGTATTGCTTACTTTTCCACCGTTTTTCACATAAAAACGACTTTCGATCTGGCTGTTGTTTCGAACGGTCATGGTCTGGGCAACCCCCTTGTCATCCACATAAGGAATTGTAAAATAAGCTGTGGTGGACCACAGACTATTGGTACTGTCCGGATTTGCTGCCATACCCACATAACGATCTGTCCATTGCGAAAAATTTTTGTCGTAGTTGGGGTAATATTTCTTTAACGTAGCAAAGACCGCATCATTCTCCGTGTTGTTGTTTCCGTTGCCAAAGCCGTTGCGGCGTACCAATATCGGTAGTCGCGGGTCGTTGTACTTTTTCAGGTAATTCACCAGTGCACGGGAGGCCACATAGCTGGTTGTCAACGCCTGCATGTCATCCGTATTGTTGTTGTGCTCATTGGGATGATGATAGATTGCTGACTGATCATGTGAGGAAATAATACCTCCCGGGTGTGCGAGTGCGTCGGTGATCACGCTGTTATAAAAGGCATTGTCAGCCTTTTCCAGACGCTGTGCCATCTTGATACGCAAGGTGTTCCCGAAGCGAATCCATTTTGAGACGTTACCTGCATAGAAGAAGTCGTTCCTGCCCAGGTTGTACTGGTTTTCATTTGAACTCTGTAACAAGGCCACGTTCTCTTTTATCTTTTCGTCGAATACCTTGTAAAGCGCTTTCCCATTGATATCCTGCTGATACAAGTCATACCGGGGAGTGCCAATCCCTTCGCTGGCAAGCTTCAGTCCTTCGGTATAAGGTGCAGCACCATAGGCATCGAACATAAGCCAGGCTTCATAGGTTTCCAGAATATTGGCGATTGCGGCTACATCCTGATAGCGTTCCTTCTCTGGATTCAATGGAATTACCGTGTTTACCAGATAACGCAACCTGAGACCAATTTGGCCGAAGTAGTCGCTGTAATAAGGCGTGTAAGGTGATGGGCGGGCATTGTTTTTGGAATTGATATAGATACTGGCAGAAGCGCCTTCACTGCCCACAATATATTGCATTATCTGCATCACGCCGCTGTACTTACCTGTAAGATGGTGACGTTGTGAATTATTCCAGTTCTCAGTGGCTCCGGTGAAGGCATTTCTAGGATCTACGGTACCCAATAGTTCCGGGTTGGTATTTAGCTCCCGGTAATCATCCAGACAACCTGTAGCGAGGAAGAGGAACGTAAAGCTTAATATGATATATTTAATCTGATTCATACTATTTATTTTTTTAAAATTATAGTTTATGGAACGTGTATTGATACTGTTTTACGGACAATTCAAATACTCGTTTCATCTTTTTTTAGAACCTAAGTGTAAAGTTAACGGCGTACGTCCGTGCAAAAGGAACAGTTCCGATGTCCATGGGAGTAAGCGGGTTGTTGTTGGAAATGGACGCAGGATTGAGACCGTCAGTTAGTTTATTGATCAAATAACCCAGGTTGCGACCTGTTAACCCTATCCTGAAGTAATTGACTCCCAATTTGCCAAGGACTGATTCCGGTAAACGGTACCCAAGGGTAACCTCGCGCAGTGCAAACCAGGTATTATCTTGTAAACCCAACTCAGCAGGCATCCCCCATCCCAGATTATAAGTATAGAAGGCACCAGCAGGCATAGGACGAATACCTTTTTCGAGCGCTTCCTTATAAGTCAGACCGCTCACATCAATGGTTGTATTCGGATTACTGGCAAGCGGAGCTGTGGATCCCTCGTCAAATACACCGTCGAGAGGATACACATCATAGACCGTTTCACCCTTGTAATTGATTCTTTGCCATCCGCCGTTTTCCTGGTCACGGCCATACAGTGAGGATTTAAGTGTACCCCTTGAAGAAGCATACTTATAGGTGTTGGAGAAAAAGTTTCCTCCCACACGTCCGTCTACAAGCGCATAAAAATCGAAATTCTTATAGGAAAAGGATGTATTGAAGCTCAGGAGGAAGTCAGGCTCTACTTTACCCAATTCTACCCTGTCAGGAACACCCTTGTCGTAGTTGGTGGTGTAACCGTAAATAGGTACGCTGTTGGGACTCCCTACTTTCCCCCAATAGGAGATAAGCGGTTTACCGTTTCTGGGGTCAGCGGGATCGGCTTCATTCTGGTAACGGGCGATGGCTGCACCGTATGGGTTGTTGTATGGGGTTGTTATTACACCGAATTTCCCTCCTTCGTATGCCCAAATCTCCGGGCCTCCATCATACTGACCCATTAAGCGCCATTCCTTTACGTTCTCATCCAGTTCTATGATCTTTCCACGATTCAGTGAGAAATTGGTTCCCACCGTCCAACGTAAATCTGCCGTTCTGACCGGAGTGCCTTCAATCATCAATTCTACACCTTGATTCTGGATATTTCCGGCATTGATCAGCTGGCTGCTGGCACCAGCTTCGGTTACCGCTTCCACGGTGAGTATCTGGTTTTTCGTGTTTGTTTTGTAATAGGCAAAGTCGATGTTCAACCTTTCGTCAAAGAATCGCAAATCTGTTCCCAGTTCTATTGATTGTTGAATTTCAGGCTTCAGGTCATTGTTCCATGCAGTGCCCAGGTTGGGATTTGCAATCAAAACACTTTCTCTGTTGGGGTCGTACTGTGCACTTTGTGAGAAAACGCCAAACCCACGGGTGGTGGCATAAGCTGCCGTCCCCATACCCACGCGGGAAAGAGACGCCCTGAGTTTGCCATATGATAACCAGTCGGGAATATCAAATGTATCGGTAAAAACCCACGAAGCGTTGGCCGAGGGGTAGAAAACAGTGTAATTGTTCATGCCTGTCTCCATGTATGATGGATAAGTAAGCGTGGACAACCAGTCGTTACGTCCCGTGATTTCAAGAAACAGCTGATCTCTCCAGGCAAAGTTCAAAATGGCCGACAGACCGAATGCCTGATTGTTGCGTGGTGTGTAATCGAAATTAGGAGTGATCCTGTTTACTGAGTTGGAGAAGGCAAAGACTGCCGGAGACACCAGTCCGCCGTTTGTACTCTTGTTCCAGGAGTGTGACTCTTTATTTCCATAGAGTTCTGCTGCCAGAATCCCGTCTACTGTAATGGCTTCATCACCAAGCTGCAGTTTGTTCTCCATGGATTGCAGCATACCCAGAAAGTTGTAAGATCCTGAGTTGTTTCCTCCTCTGCCGTAGCCGCCGCTGCCTGTTGGCCCATAGTTTGCACCCTGGCCGTATGATTGCCACATGGTAGAAATGCCATAATAGTTATAGTTACCTTGTAGGCTTGCTGTCAGTTTGGGAGCGATCTTGGCCCTGAGGGTAACATTGCTTAGCAGTGAGTTTTCCGACCGTTGATCCAGATTCATGTCCCGGTTGTGAAGGTATCCTCTGAGTATTCCCCAGGGTGTTGTGGTTTCAACAGCTTTTGTTGCAGGGTCGCGGTATAAACTTTCATACGCCTCAATATCCATATTTCGGGGCGTATAATAGGTAGACATCATTCCCAGGTTTCCTCCCCAGTTCCAACCTCCCTGGTTGGCACCATTCTGTGCCCGCGAAAAAGCATAATTGACACCTGCTTCAAGAGTGAATACGTCATTTAGCTCAGTCAATCCTCTAAAAGATATAGAATTGCGTGTAAATTTATTCCTTTTGAATACACCGTTATTATCGGTGTAAGAATAGGAGAGACGGAATGATGATTTTTCACCTCCTCCGTTGATGGCAACGTTGGTGGTACTGTTGAGCCCCGATTAGTAGAGTGACTTCCAGTTATCGGGATGAGCAATATAAGGGGTTGCCTGTCCGTGTGGCAGGTACTGGTTAATCATTGAGCCATCCATTTTAGGACCGAAGCTGGTGGACGCCTGCTGTAACGATCCGTCGGCAAGGAATCCTCCTTCATAACCATTGTTGACAGCGCCGGCACCGTATACATTTTGCAGTTCGATGGGTGATTTGTAAATGTTTGTAGTTTCCAGAATTTGTGAGATCTCAACACCCAGACCCTGTTTGCCATATTTGCCACCTTTCGATTTGATGACAATAGCACCGTTGGCACCACGGGATCCGTAGAGGGCTGTAGCTGCCGCACCCTTGAGCACTGTCACACTCTCGTAATCGGCAGGATTCAGGTTTTTCAGCTGTGAACCCCAGTCGGTACCGTCCAGAGCACCCCGTAGCGGTTCCTGAATAATCATACCATCTACCACAAAGATCGGTGAATTGTTCTTGTCAATCGACTTTGCCCCACGGATGGTGATCGAAGAGCTTGAGGTGACCCCGGAAGCGCCTGTAAGGTTGATATCCAGACCTGCCACTTTTCCCTGCAGGGCTGTAATCGGGTTGATCGCGTTGATTCGCTCTATTTCAGTTGTGGAAACATTTGTTGTCGCATAGCCAACTGAACGCGCTTGTTTGGTAATACCAAGTGCTGTAACTACTATTTCACTCAACATTTCTGAGTCTTCAATCAGCACTATATTGATGGTCGTGCGTCCGTTTACCGGAACCTTCTGAGTGGTCATTCCCACATAGCGGAATTCCAGTGTCCCGTTTCCAGGGACATCCGTAAGTACATAATTCCCGTCTATATCGGTCACTGTACCTCGTGTGGCATCGTCAGCCATAATGATGGTTGCCCCGATGACAGGTTCATTCCTATTATCCGTCACGGTACCGCGTACGGTAATATTCTGCGCGGAGACAGACAGGGCGAGTACACTCAATAAGAGTGTGAATATCCCTTTGAAATTTAAGTAATACTTTTTTTTCATTCTTTTTTAATTGAAAATTGATGAATAAGGATTGGTTCTCTCAATAATGTTATTCCTTGAAATGTAAAAACACTTTGATTTTCAGGGTTCTTTCATATTCTATTTATATTATCGTGCATTAATCGATACTCTTTTAAATAAATTATGCGAATTTAGCGACTATTTGTGAAATAGTTTATTAAATATCCATTTTTAACATTGAACATGAAAAAACTCCTCACTTTTAGTGAGGAGTTTTTAAAATATCCATAAAGCAATTGAGAATAACTTATGATCTACAATCCTTTTTCGGTAAGGTAACGTTCGGCATCCATTGCGGCACGACAACCCGTGCCAGCGGCTGTGACAGCCTGGCGATAGATGGGGTCGGCCACATCACCACAGGCGAAAACTCCTTCTACATTGGTTTTGGTGTAGGGACTGTCGGTTTTGATATAACCTACATCATCCAGCTCGATGAAATTCTTGAATATCTCTGTATTGGGTTTGTGACCGATGGCCAGGAAAAAGCCATCTACAGCGATGTCCAGTTTCTCTTCGTCAGGCTCGCCCATTCGTTTGACCAGATGAACACCCTCCACGCCCTTTTCGCCAAAAAGACCCACAGCATTGTGTTCGAATAGGATCTCAATTTTGGGATTGTTCATTACCCTGTCCTGCATGATCTGCGATGCGCGCAGATAAGGTTTTCGCACAATCAGATACACTTTGTCGGCCAGCCCCGACAGATAGGTTGCCTCTTCGCAGGCGGTATCACCACCTCCTACTACAGCGACTTTTTTCTTGCGGTAGAAAAAGCCATCGCAGGTAGCACAGGCCGATACACCCTGTCCTGCATATTTGACTTCGTCTTTGAGACCCAGGTATTTAGCCGTGGCTCCGGTGGAGATAATTACTGTGTCGGCTTCAATCACCTGCTCATTATCAATTGTTACTTTAAACGGACGAACAGAAAAGTCCACCGCCGTGGCCCGGCCAGAACGCACATCCGTGCCAAATCGTTGAGCCTGCTTTTTTAGGTCTTCCATCAACTCAGGCCCCGTAATCCCATCGGGATAACCGGGGAAGTTTTCCACCTCGGTTGTGGTCGTCAGTTGACCTCCCGGTTCCATACCTTCGTAAAGAACGGGCTCGAGATTCGCCCGTGATGCATATATGGCGGCAGTATAACCTGCCGGTCCTGATCCAATGATCAGACTTCGCACTTTATTGCTCATAATGTTATGTTGTAAGTTTAAACCCTTCTGTCTAACTTTTCCGATGAGAAGGTGAATAAGTGAATTAATGGCTCAAAGTTACGACTATTCTTCCAGATATGAAACCGTTATCGGCTTTATCTATTCGGCGTAAATGGAAAATATGGCTTTACGGAAATCCCATAACATTACCTGAGATCGACAATTTCCACGCCGGGATGGGCTGCTTTGTCGAAACGGAACAACGCATCGTCAAACTGATGATTGGCATTATACCCGCTGATATCTATCTGTGTCTTCATGCCGTTGGCTGCGGTAAGAATCACCTGCATCACAGTATGGTCTTTTTTATTGATGGAAGCGGCCACAACCTTGAAATCCCTGTTGCCGGCGGATGGTGTCATCTCAATCTGCCAGACGGGAGTGTCGTTTATTGTTTTTGAGACGGGTGCTTTCAGCATATAACCGTTTTTGTACATTCCAAGCAAGGCCAGCGGACTTACTGCCGCAACTTCCTGCCCGTCGGGTTTGCTGATGTTTACCTCATTTGCCTCTTTGATGAATACCCACTGCGTTGCACCGTCGAACCAGATATTCATTGATTCCATCTCCAGCTTGAAACGATTCCCTTTGATGAATGCCTTTCCCGATTCCGGTTGGTATGTGTTGCCGTCGGTATCCTGTGAAGAAGTTTTGAACGACAACTGAATGCCCTTCGATGTTTCAAAGCCGGCAAAGGCTTTATCCATGATGGCTTTCGATTCTGCATTGCTCTGACTGAATAGGGGCAGAGATAAAAGAAGGGCTGCAAGAAGGGTTATGCCAGATTTCATACGATTTTTATTTTTCAAAGACAGCAACGCACTGTCACATCCATTGACTAAAAAAGAGGGTTCTGGTTTAAAAAACCGGTTATCGCATTGAGTCGAGCAGCTTCTCCAGCGAGTACTCATCAGCAA
Organism: Proteiniphilum sp. UBA4084; assembly: GCA_002383605.1. Lineage (GTDB taxonomy): Bacteria > Bacteroidota > Bacteroidia > Bacteroidales > Dysgonomonadaceae > Proteiniphilum. Next base: position 19,645 of record DFYK01000104.1, read on the forward strand.
TAAATACATCACGTGGTTTACTGCCTTGTGCCGCACCCACAATTCCAGCCGCCTCCAGCTGGTCCATCAGCCTGCCGGCACGGTTGTATCCAATGGAAAACTTACGCTGAATGAGCGATGTGGATCCCTGCTGGTGAACTACGATGAGCCGTGCGGCCTCTTCGAACAAGGCATCCTTATCGTTCAGGTCTACCGCACCGGGGGCCGCATCTCCTTCGGTGGCCACCTCCGGAAGAGCAAATGCACTGTCGTAGCCGTGCTGCTTGCCAATATACTGGGCTATCTCCTCCACCTCGGGCGTATCCACAAAGGCGCATTGGATCCGGATCAGACTGCTTCCCTGAGAGAAGAGCATGTCGCCACGGCCGATCAGCTGGTTGGCACCGCTCATGTCGAGGATGGTGCGCGAATCTATCTGTGATGTTACCCGGAAGGCCATGCGTGCAGGGAAGTTGGCTTTGATGGTGCCGGTAATGATGTTGGTGGTGGGCCGCTGCGTGGCAATCACCATGTGAATGCCTACGGCACGTGCCTTCTGTGCAATGCGGGCAATGGGCATCTCGATCTCCTTTCCCGCCGTCATGATCAGGTCGCCAAACTCATCGATTACCACCACGATGTAGGGCATGTAGCGATGTCCCTTCTCGGGGTTTAGCCGTCTTTTTACAAACTTCTCATTGTACTCTTTGATGGCACGCACGTGGGCTCGCATGAGCAACTCGTAGCGGTCATCCATCTCCCGGGTGAGCGAATTCAGTGTCTGCGTCACCTTGGTCACATCGGTGATGATGGCCTTCTCCTCGTCGGGCAGCTTGGCCAGATAATGCTTTTCGATGGTGGAGTAGATATTGAATTCCACCATTTTGGGGTCAATCAGCACCATCTTCATCTCCGACGGATGTTTCTTATAAAGCAGGGAGGTTATGATCGCATTCAGCCCTACTGACTTACCTTGTCCCGTGGCGCCGGCGACCAGCAGGTGGGGCATCTTGGTAAGATCGAACATGAATACTTCGTTGGTGATGGTCTTCCCCAGGGCTACAGGCAGGTCGTAGGTGCATTCCTGAAATCTCTTGGAGGAGATGACCGATTGCATGGATACGATCTGCGGATCTTTGTTGGGTACCTCAATACCGATTGTCCCCTTTCCGGGCATCGGTGCGATGATGCGAATGCCGAGTGCCGACAGGCTTAGTGCAATATCATCTTCCAGATTGCGGATCTTTGAAATGCGGACACCGGCCTGGGGTACAATCTCGTAGAGTGTGATGGTGGGGCCCACGGTGGCTTTGATGGAAATGATCTCGATGCCGTAGTTGCGCAGAGTATGAATGATCTTCTCCTTATTTTCGTTCTGCTCATTCATGTCTACCCCCTTATCGCCTGTGTTATAGACCTTCAGCAGATTCATGGATGGAAATTTGAAATTGGAGAGATCTTTCCTCGGGTCATAATCCTCGATTAGATCGGGTTCTTCAGCCGGCTTTATTTCGGTATTCATCTTTGCTGCCTCTGAATGCAGGGGAAGTACCAACTCGTCTTCTTTTGGTACGATTACTTCGAAACTGTCGTCCTGTTCCTGCTTTTTTTGAGCAAAGGACGGCCTTGCGGAGAAGGTAGGTGTTGCAGCCGGAGCAGTTTGGGTGATTCCTCCTGTGTTCATTCCTGCCTCTTCTTCGTCCGTCATGTTTTCAGACAGTTTTGCTTCCGCTTTTTTCTCTTTGATCCTCGCTATAAGCCTTTTTAGTAATCCCGGTTTTTTATCCCCTGGTTCTTCGGATTCATCCGGTTCGGTTTCTGTAGGAATTTCCGGTGCATAGGCTGCATCGTCGTGTTTCGGGAAAGGAGGTTTATTGTTCACCAAGGTCTGCTTGATCTTATATATTGAACTTTTACGGAAGATAACGACGGTGATCACCAGGAACAGCAGGATGATCAGCACGACTCCCGGCCATCCCACGCTGCTCTCCAGAATACGTTCAATCTGTATGCCGTGTGCTCCACCCCATTTTACATGAGAGCCGGGGAAGAGCCTGTCCAGGATGAATGCGCTGGTTACAGAACCACCGATAAGGCCGAAAGCTGTGATGAAAAGTGCCTTCAGAAAAGGAAAATCAGACACTTTCATCATGCGGAGCCCGAGATAGATAATAAAAATGGGTATCAATGCGGAAAAGACGCCAAACCACCCATTTACGAGCAGTTCTGCAATGTAAGCACCTCCGGCACCGGTCCAGTTGTCCACCTGTGGTGTGAGGGAGCGAATGAGCTCCGAAAAGCTCATGTTCAATATCTTACTTTGATCGGCAGCACCGGTAAAAAAGAAAGAAACAATGGCCAGCAGCATAAAGATGCCGACGAAAGCTGTAATTACCCCTGCGATAAAATGCAATCGCTCACTTTTGAGCAGGTTGAACCATGAGGTTCTCTTTTTCCTCGTTGCGGAAGGTCTCTTTCTTTTTCGTTTTGCCATAAATACTATTCTATTCTTTCTGCGATAAAACCTTTATCACGTGGAAAAAGGAGTTACCAGAAAGAATGTACAAATTTAAGAAAAAGAAACTTAGATAAAAAGCGAGAACAGCTGAAAATGTGAAAGGTCCGCGAATCACTTCGCAGACCTCTCCTGTTAACACAATCTTCATGAAACAAACTACACTATCGAGTTGATTGCAGAATGATAATCAGGCTCCTGTGCAATCTCAGAAACCAGTTCTGTATAAAGGACTTTTCCTGTGGGATCAATTACGACCACGGCCCGAGCCAGTAGACCTTTGAGTGGTCCGCTGGTCATCAGCAGTCCGTATTCTTTTCCAAATTCATCGTTGCGAAAGGTGGACAGCGTAATCACATTTTCGATGCCTTCAGCCGAGCAGAATCTGCCGGCAGCAAAAGGAAGGTCGGCAGAGATGCCCAAAACAACCGTGTTGTCAAGCGATGTGGCTTCCTTGTTAAAACGACGTACGGAAGCAGCACATGTCCCGGTGTCGAGACTCGGGAAAATGTTGAGTACCACATTTTTGCCCTTGAAATCCGATAATTTTGCTTCGGAGAGATCGCTCTTCACCAACGTAAATTCAGGCGCTAAAGCACCTTTTGCCGGAAGTTCGCCTGTGGTTTGTACGGAATTCCCCTTGAATGTGATATTTGCCATATAATATTTTAATTTAAAACTATTCTGAATAATACCTTTGTCACAACTTCTAAACAAAAGTCTCTTTACAAATGTTCAATACATTTTCTTTTTTAACGTTCAGTGATGATGAACGCTCTTCTGCGCCAACTCCTCGCGCAGGTATCTGACGGTGTAACTTTGCTCATTCCCGATGATTTCTTCGGGCGTACCGGTGACAAGGATGTTACCTCCCCTTTCTCCTCCCTCAGGGCCCAGATCGATGATCCAGTCGGCACATTTGATGATGTCGAGATTGTGCTCAATCACGATCACCGTGTTGCCTTTGTCCACCAGCTTATTTAATACTCCCAGCAGCACGCGGATATCCTCGAAATGAAGTCCGGTAGTGGGCTCATCCAAAACATAAAGCGTGTTGCCGGTATCGGTGCGGGCTAGCTCAGTAGCCAGCTTCACGCGCTGACTTTCACCTCCGGAAAGGGTAGTGGAAGACTGTCCAAGCCGGATGTATCCCAGTCCAACCTCTTGCAATACTTTGATCTTGTGCAGGATGTTGGGTACATTTTCAAAGAATTCCACCGCCATGTTGATGGTCATATCCAGTACGTCGGCAATGGACTTTCCTTTGAAACGGACCTCAAGCGTCTCCCTGTTGTATCTTTTGCCATGACACACTTCACAGGGTACCATCACATCGGGCAGAAAGTTCATCTCGATGGTTTTATAACCGTTCCCGCTGCACTGCTCACACCTCCCTCCTTTCACGTTGAAGGAGAAACGTCCCGGCTTGTAGGCCCGTATTTTTGCTTCCGGCATGCCGGCGAACAGGGTCCGAATATCTGAAAATACACCGGTGTATGTAGCCGGATTAGAACGCGGTGTACGGCCAATGGGGGACTGGTCTACACCCACTACCTTGTCGAGATGTTCCATCCCTTTTACTGCCACGTATGGTAACGGATCTTTCAGGGAACGATAAAATTTCTGACTGAGAATTGGTTGCAGTGTTTCATTGATCAGGGTCGACTTGCCACTGCCCGATACACCGGTCACACAGATAAAGGTACCCAACGGAAATTCAGCTGTCACATTTTTCAGGTTGTTGCCGGTGGCGCCTTCAATCACAAACTTCGTGCCGTTTCCTTTTCTTCTTTTTCCCGGAACGGCTATCTCCAGCTTCCCGTTGAGGTAGTTGGAGGTGAGCGTGTTCTTCTTGAGCATCTCCGAGGGAAGTCCCTCAAAGACCACTTCTCCTCCTTTCCTGCCTGCAAAAGGGCCCATGTCCACAATATAGTCGGAGGCCAGCATCATATCTTTATCGTGCTCCACAACCACCACGGAGTTACCCGAGTCACGCAGTTTCTTCAACGAATCAATCAGTCGGTGGTTGTCGCGCTGATGCAGGCCGATACTCGGCTCATCCAGGATGTAGAGTACGTTCACCAGCTGCGATCCTATTTGTGTGGCCAGTCTTATGCGCTGGCTCTCACCCCCCGAGAGCGAGGCCGAGGAGCGGGAGAGCGAAAGGTATCCCAGTCCCACATCCAGTAGAAACTGCAGCCGTGAGAGGATCTCTTTTTTTATCTCTTCGGCAATGAGCCGCTGCTTCTCGGTGATATCAGATTCCGAGTGGATGAACCAGTGGTACAGTTCCTCAATGTCCATCTCTGCCAACTCGGCAATATTCTTCCCGTTGATCCTGAAATGAAGTGCCTCCTTGTTGAGCCGCCGCCCTTTGCACTCAGGACATACCGAGGTGGTGATAAACTGTCCCGCCCACTTCTGGGCTGTGGTCGAGGCTTCATCTTCCTGCTGCATCTCGATATATTTTGCCACCCCTTCATAGGAAACCATGTAATTGGAGTTGCCCAGCGATTCGTTTCTGATTTTCAGTCGCTCATTGGTACCATACATGATCTCTTCGATCGCTTCCGGGGGAAAATCCTTGATGGGTGTCTTCAGGGTCACACCATACTTCTCGCAGATGGCAGTGATCTGCCAGAAAAGCAGGTTGCTTCGTTCCTTTCCCAGCGGAGCAATACCGCCTGCGGCAATGCTCAAATCGGAATTGGGAATGATCTTTTCAATGTCGATTTGGTCTACCGAGCCGATGCCTTTGCAGTGAGGGCACGCTCCCTGGGGTGAGTTGAATGAGAAGTTATGTGGTGCCGGCTCGTTATACGACAGGCCGGTGGTAGGACACATCAGGCTGCGGCTATAGTGTCTTACCTCATTGGCATCCACGTCCTGAATAAGTATCAGTCCCGAACCCTGTTTCATGGCGGTGCGGACACTCGACTTCAGCTTGTCGGCAAACTTATTGGAGACCACAAGCTTGTCGATCAGAATCTCTATGTTGTGGTTTTTATATCTGTCCACCCGCATGCCGGGGATAATTTCCCTGACCTCACCGTCCACCCGCACATGGAGATAACCTTTCTTGCGAATCTGCTCGAAAAGCTCCTTGTAATGTCCTTTCCTGTTTCTCACCGCGGGGGAGAGTATGTATATTTTCTTGCCGATATACTTCTCCAGGATCAGCTCCAGAATTTGTTCATCGGTATATTTTACCATTTTTTCGCCGGTGATCCATGAGTAGGCATCACCCGCACGGGCATATAGAAGACGTAGGAAGTCATATATTTCGGTGGTGGTACCCACGGTAGATCTGGGATTCTTGTTGGTGGTCTTCTGTTCAATGGAAATCACGGGGCTTAGTCCGGTAATTTTGTCTACGTCGGGTCGTTCCATCTTTCCCAGGAAGCCTCGGGCGTACGCGGAGAATGTTTCAATATAACGACGCTGACCTTCTGCAAAGATGGTGTCGAAGGCGAGTGACGACTTACCACTGCCACTCAGCCCTGTCACTACGGTGAGTGAATCGCGCGGAATGGTCACGTCGATATTCTTCAGGTTGTGCACGCGTGCGCCCTGTACATAAATTTGTTCTGTTTCGGAAGCCATAGTTTGTATAAACGATCGATAACCTCTAAAAGTTTACTTTATCACCCATGCCTGATTATGCACTTTTGGCTTTTCTCCCTTCCTGTAGTATAAACTTTCTTTCGCAGGAATAAGGATGGTGTAGCTCTTTCCGGTGGCATTGCTCAGTTTGTTGCTGCGCAGCCAGGAGTTGAAGTCCTTCAATTGGGCATACGAAATGTGATTCTCTTGCGCGAAAGCGACCAGATCGGGGATGGAGCCGGAAACGGTCACCTTTTTAAATTCCATGGGCTTATAGAGGTCGGCTGCTTTTAGAATAAATCCATATTGCTGCGGCTGCTCGAAGATCTGTTTGATGGCGAGCATGCGATAGTAATAGCGTGTTGTTTCCTCCACAAGCCAGAGGTCAAGCACCTCGTCAGTACGCTGGTCCCTCAGTTCGGTGGTGATGCGTCCTTGTCCTCCGTTGTAGGAGAGGGCGGCTGCACTCCAGGAACCATATTTCCGGTATGCATCTTTCAAATAACGGCAGGCTGCTTCCGTCGATTTCTCAACATGATAGCGTTCATCTACTTCGGTACCCACTTCCAGGCCAAATTGTCTGCCTGTACTTTGTAAAAATTGCCACAGTCCGGCTGCCCGTGCGGGAGAGACTGCGCGTGGGTCGAGGCTGCTCTCTATCACCGCCAGATACTTCAGGTCATCCGGTACACCCTGCTGTTTCAGGATGGGTTCAATGACAGGAAAGATGCGGTTTGCCCGTTTAAGGAGCAACAGGGTGGTGGAGTGGAAGTAGGTGAAGCTGTTCAGCTCCCTGTCCATCCGTTCATATTTGTCATACCGGTCAAAAGCAATCTTTTCTCCGGCAAATTGCATGCTTTCGGGTATTTCTACCGAGGCGGTCATGGAAAGCACCAACGGTTTTTCAGACTCAGTCTTGTCGATGTTGTTTCCCGATGTTAGCAATAGAAAGACCGCTCCCAGAGCAGCAATTAACAGGGATATGGTGAAAATCAGTGATTTTTTCATTTTTGAATTATATAAAGGGATGTAATCCTCCGGTTTATAGAATTCACCGAAGTAAAGAACAAATTTACAAAAATATTTCCAATACCCAACCCGTCTAAAAATTATCGGCTCTTCGCTTCGTATGCGCATTTTTTCGTAAATTTGCGTTTAATATATCCGGAACAGATAGAATTATTACAATGAAACTGAAAACCAGAAAGGCTGTCATTAAGGCACACGACATCAGCCAGCTTCGTTTTCGCGACACCCCCTTCGTGAAGCTGATGAACAAGCGCATATACAACATACTGATGGTTGCTTCCCGCTACGATATGTTTATCCTGGAGGATGACGGTCGTGTGGATGAACAGATATTCAACGAATATACATCGCTCAACCTGCGTTACCCACCCCGTTTTACACAGGTTGGTAACAACAGGGATGCACTGGCAGAGCTGAAACAGAATCATTACGAGCTGATCATCTGCATGCCCAACATGGATAGCAGCGATACCTTCGACCTGGCTAAGCAGACAAAAGCACGTTATCCGGATATCCCGGTGGTGTTGCTGACTCCTTTTTCGAAGGCGGTGACGCAGTCGTTGAGCAGGGAAGACCTGAGCGGCATCGACTATGTATTCAGCTGGCTGGGTGATACCGATCTTTTGCTGGCCATCATCAAAGTTGTGGAAGACAGGATGAATGTGGAGCACGATGTGAAGACGGTGGGTGTGCAGACCATCATGCTGGTGGAGGACTCAGTTCGTTTTTACTCGTCCGCACTGCCGTTGCTCTATAAATTTGTACTGTCAGAGTCGAAAGAATTTTCAAAAGAAGCATTGAACGATCACCTGCGCATGTTGCGCATGCGGGGAAGGCCCAAGATCCTTCTGGCCCGTAATTATGAGGAAGCAGTCTCCTATTACCTGAAATATGGCGATAACATGCTGGGTGTGATCAGTGATATGAGCTTCAATGTGAAGGGAGAAAAAGATAAGCAGGCCGGAAAACGACTGGGCGAATGGATAAGAGAAAAAGATCGTTATATTCCCATTATCTATACCTCCTCCGAGTCGGAAAACAGAAAATATATCAATGGCGACAATGCTTTTTTTATCGACAAAAACTCCAAAACCTTTCCGCAGGACCTGCGCAGAGCCATCAAGGATAATCTTGGCTTTGGCGACTTCATCATCTCTGATCCGAAAACAAAAGAGGAGATATTCCGCATCAAAAACCTAAAGGAACTGCAGATGAACATCCGGAATATTCCGGATGACGCACTTTATGAACACCTTTCCAGAAACCATTTCTCCCGTTTTTTCTACTCACGTGCCATGTTCCCTGTGGCAGAGATGCTCAAAAAAATTGATGTGTCGGAGTATGCCACCATGAACGATGCCCGTGAACTGATCTATGCCACCATCGTTCAATACAGGAAGATGAAGAACACGGGTGTGGTGGCCGTCTTTGAGAAAGACCGATTCGACCAGTATTCCAACTTTGCCCGCATCGGAGAAGGATCGCTCGGAGGGAAGGGCAGGGGACTGGCTTTCATTGGCTATATGGTGAAAACACACCTGGAGCTGAACCACAACGCCAACTTCCCGGTGACAACTCCCAAAACGGTCGTGCTTTGTACCGATATCTTCGACGAATTTATGGAGGCCAACGACCTTTATACCATTGCCCTCTCTGACCGGAGCGACGAGGATATACTAAAACACTTTCTGGCGGCAAAACTGCCCAAAAGGTTGGTGAGTGACTTCCTGGTTTTTTTTGAAGCTGTGGAGGGGCCGGTTGCCATCCGCTCCTCCAGTCTGCTGGAAGATTCACAATACCAGCCATTTGCAGGGATATATGCCACTTACATGATCCCCTATGTGAATGATAAGTATGAGATGGTGCGCTTGTTGAGCAACGCCATTAAAGCGGTTTATGCCTCGGCTTTTTATAAAGATAGCAAGGCCTATATGGTGGCCACGCAAAACCTGATAGATCAGGAAAAGATGGCAATCGTACTGCAGGAAGTGGTAGGTTCCCAATATGGGAAGTTATATTACCCTGCCATCTCTGGCGTGGCACGTTCTATCAATTATTACCCCATTGGCGATGAGAAAACCGAAGACGGTATCATAAACATGGCATTCGGACTGGGAAAATATATTATGGAAGGCAATATGGGATTGCGCTTTTCGCCGCTTCATGCTTCCCGCATTCTTCAATTAAGTTCACTCGATCTGGCACTGCGCGATACGCAGACGCAGTTTTTTGCACTCGACCTGGATTCTGTCTCCAAAGACTTTACCATCGACGACGGTTTTAACCTGTTAAGATTGCGGCTGCGTGAAGCTGAAAATCAGGGACCGCTTCGTTATGTGGCTTCTACCTATGATCCCGAGGATCAGGTCATTCGTGATGGTTTCTATGAGGGTGGTCGAAAAATTATTTCTTTCGCCAACATCCTGCAACACGATATGTTCCCGCTTACCGAGGTACTGGACAAATTGTTGAAAGCAGGACAAAAAGAGATGGGTCGTCCGGTAGAGATTGAGTTTGCCGTAGATATCAGTGATGCGCAGTTTGGTTCATTTTACGTCCTGCAGATCAGACCGATTGTCGACAGCAAAGAGGTGGTTCATGAAAATCTGGAAGAAATAGAGTTGAACAAGACAGTACTTTTTTCACGAAATGCGCTTGGAAACGGCATATCGAATGATGTATATGATGTGGTTTACGTAAAATCATCTGCTTTTAATGCTGCCATGAATCCGGTTATAGCCCGGGAGATTGAAAACCTGAACAAAGATTTTTTGGCTGCCGGTACCAATTACGTCCTTGTTGGCCCCGGTCGCTGGGGTTCCTCCGATCCCTGGCTGGGCATCCCGGTAAAATGGCCGCACATCTCACAGGCACGGGTGATTGTGGAGTCGGGTATGGAAAACTATCGTATTGAGCCGAGTCAGGGTACTCATTTTTTTCAGAACCTCACTTCTTTCGGGGTAGGTTATTTTACAGTAAATCCCTTTCTGGAAAACGACGGTTTTTTCGATGAAACATTTTTAGATCAACAGCCCGCTGTATATGAGACGGACTATATACGTCAGGTGCATTTTAGCCAGCCCATGTGCATCAAAATAAACGGGAAAAAAAGAATGGGCGTTGTATTAAAACCTTCTGACACGATTTCCTGAAATGCCACACTTCCTGTGACTGTAGCCGAATAAACCGTATTGGTTCTATTCTTTAACGGTATCACCCGACTGTTGCGCGGCAGAGGGTGATACCGTTTTTTAAAACAAAACAGCCATACTGATGTTAAATGAATAGGAAAAAATAACGAAAACAAAACCGGAAATGACAAAATTACCACTGACCCTCCTCCTGTTTTTCTGTGCTCTCGGATTATTTTCTCAAAATAGACCCATAATGAACAATGACGCTTACCTGAATGACTGGATGAAAGTGACTGAGCTCGAGCGAAAATCACTTCCCCGTTCCGCAGCCGGGATCGTCGACCGGATACTGCGCAGGGCAATACAAGAAAAGAATAGCCCGCAGGTGATCAAAGCGCTGGTTCATCAGGGCAAATATGATCTGGCACTGGATGAGCAAAACGATACGCTTATTTTCCGCAATCTGAATGAGATGGTGAAGAAGAGCGCCGATAAGGTGGAGCAGTCGGTAATTCATTCCATGTTGGGAGAGTTGTATCTGCAATACTACAGCAGAGACCGGTGGACCATTGATCAACGTACGGAATTGGGTGATTTTGTGCCTGCCGACATGAAAGAGTGGACACGGGAAATCTTTTATCGTAAGGTGATGGAACATCTGAACGCCTCCTTCGTTTCCGGGAGTGAACTTTTAAATGCGGATGTGGTATCCTACGCAACCGTGGTGGAACTGGGAAAGGATTCCCGCACCTTTTATCCCACCATGTATGATTTTCTGGCAAACCGTGCCATTGAGATATTCAGACAGATGGAGACGGATGAGGATCTACGCCGCACGCTCACCCGCAAAAATATTACACCCTCTTCGTTATTTTCTCCTGCAGACGAGTTTGTGTCCATCTCGTTCAATCCGCAGCCATCGGAATACGGATTGTGGACGCTTGAAACCTACCGGCAACTGATGGCTTCCCTGCTCAAAAGAGAGATGCAGCAATCGGTATTGTTGACAGAGCTGGATAAACTCGATTATTTGTCGGTATTACACGCAGTCTATACAACCCGGGCTCTGCCCTCTCTGCAACAATTACAGGATAAATGGGAGGGAAATGAGATATCAGTCGAGATCATTGATAAAACGGCTGAATTGTACCAGCGTCGTATTTGGGAAATCCCCAACAGCGACAGCCTCCAGCGTGTGGAAAAAACTAGGGAACTCTATGACCTGTTGCGTACCGGCATCGGCAGATATCCGGAATACCGGCGGGTATCGATACTGGAGAACCGCCTTCAGCAGCTGACACAACCTCAGTATTCGGTTTCAGGGAAAAAGACATTTCCGGTAAAAGGAGCGAAAAAGCTGAAGGTCACATTTAAAAATCTTGTATCACTCAATGCGAAGTTATATAAGATCGATTCGCCGGTAGACGTATTGATGACGCAATATGGGGACGGGCGTACGATGGATAATGAAAGAACCTTTCTGAAAAATATTTCAGTTCCCTTGCCAGATACGGCCGAATACCTGCAGGGCGATACCCTCTTTGAGGTGGTCGTTGATGCTCCGGGAGTTTACCAGCTGACATTTGATGCGTCGCCGGAAGCATCAGAAAACAATCGTTCCGATTATTATTTCGCCGTTTCCGATCTTTCCGTTTTTACCCGCTCTTCCGCAAAAGATCGTTATGACTTCTTTGTGGTAAACAGGGTTACGGGCGAACCGGTGAAAGGAGCGAAAATAAATATATACAAACTGCCGGGCAACTGGCGCAATTCCACGCTTACTGCGGTAGAGACCCTCTCTGCCGATGAACAGGGAATGGCTGTCTACCGGAAAGAGATCCCCAACCGGGATATTTTTTATCATGCCGTTTCGGGAAATGACAACGGTTTGTTGCTTAGCCGCCTTCCTTATGTATATGACGACTACTCCGACAGTGAGCCTGCCGCACGGGAAACGGCGACAATCTTTACTGACCGGAGCCTCTACCGGCCCGGACAGATCCTCTTCTTCAAGGCCATATTGACCCGCACGACTGCAGATGAAAGCACTGTTGTGACGGATAAAGCGGTAGAGTTTGTGTTGCGGGATGCCAACAGCCGGGAAATTTCGAAGCAGACGTTGGTGACCGGCGAATACGGATCGGTGTCGGGAGAATTTCCATTGCCGCAGGGCATCCTGCCAGGAAATTTTATCATAGAAACAGCAGCGGGGAGTGTTGGCTTTCATGTGGAAGAATATAAACGGCCTACATTTGAAGTGACTTTTGAAAAGATAGAGAAGACCTATAAGTTCGGCGAAGAGATCACCCTGCAGGGCAAAGCATCAAACTTTTCGGGCATTGCACTGCAACAGGCGGAGGTAGACTGGCGCATCACCCGGCAGCAACCCTGGTGGTGGCGATGGGGTGGCACACCGGAACATTTCTCAGAGGGCGTGGTCACTACCGACGAGAAGGGTGCATTTGAGATCACCTTCATACCCATAAAACCCGATGAGCAACATTCGCTCAAATCTATGTTCTCATTTGTGGTGGAGGTTTCCGTGACCGATCTGAATGGGGAGACACAGATGGGAACCTACACCGTGACGGTGGGCGATCTCTCCATGATACTGGAGACAGATATACCAACACGACTGGAAAAAGATAGTGATCGGCAAATCACACTTTCAGCTAAAAATACCGACGGCGCAGATATTGCAGCCAAGGGAACCTATCAACTTTACTTCATAAAGGAGAATGACTCCATCGACCGGATTGTGCTGGAAGGCGATTTTGTGACAGGGCTTCAGCCCGGCCTTCAAAAGAGACTAAGCCGGTTGTCTTCCGGAAAATACCGGATCAAGCTGCTGGCTGAAGACGATCGGGAAAATCAGGTTGAGGCAGAGAAGGATTTTGTTCTCTATTCCTTTGCCGACAAACGCCCCCCCATCAAAACCAATGAGTGGCTCATAGAAAAGGAGACCTCTTTCTCTCCCGGTAAGCATGCGGAGGTGATCCTGGGTGCGTCGGATCAGATTCATGTTTTGTATGAACTGTGGCAGGAAAACAGCCTGCTGGAAAGAAAATGGATAAAGCTGAAAAACGAAAACCGCCTTTTCACTCTCCCCTATAACAGCCAATACAAGGAGGGCGTTACCTTGATGCTTACTTACGTGAAGGAAGAGCAATTTTTCGCTCACAAAGTGGAGATACGCCCTGAAAAAGAGGATAAGACGTTGAAAGTGAATCTCGATATATTCCGTGATAAGATTCGTCCCGGAGCCAAAGAGGAGTGGCGGATCACGGTGACCGACGCCGCAGGCAATCCGTCGATGGCAGAAGTACTGGCTTCGATGTACGATTTTTCACTGGACCGGATTTATCCGTCACAACCTTGGAGCCTCGATCTCTTCTCATACAACCGATATCCTTCCATGATGAAACTGCGCAGTGATCAGTCTTTCAACCCTATGACGGTATCTGGAAACTTTTTAATTCCTGCGAAAGATGTGATACCATTGTTATTCGACCGTTTTAACTGGCATGGATTTTCTTTGTATAATAACAGGATAATGCTGAGAGGAGGACAGCTGAATGAAAGCGTAGTTGTGGGATACGCACAACCCAAATTAGAGAATGGGGTAATGACTTCCGAAATATCGCTCGATATGGCAATGGAGGAAGAAAACGGGATAGTCAGCCGTGATGCAAACAGCATACCTTCATCGCAGTCGCTCATGGAAACGGATGCGCTTCCTTCCATTCGCCGGAACTTTTCCGAGACCGCCTTCTTCTACCCCCGTCTCAAAACAAATGAAAGGGGAGAGACGCAGATTGCTTTCGCTGTACCTGAAAGCAATACCAAATGGCGTTTCAGGGTGCTGGCACACGATAAAAACCTGAAAAGCGGAACAGCTGAAGCGTTTACCGTATCCCAGAAAGAACTGATGATCACTCCCAATATGCCGCGCTTCCTGCGTCAGGGAGACAGAACGGCCATCTCCACCAAAATTTCCAACCTTTCAGATAGCACCCAAACCGGAAAAGTGATACTGGAATTTTTCAATCCGGCCACAGATGAGGTGTTGGATAATATTTCAGTGTCTAACCCGATGAAAGAATTCTCACTGACCAAAGGAGCCTCTTCCGATGCATCCTGGATATTTGATGTTCCTTCGGGTAGCGATCTGCTTGGCGTGCGCATCGTGGCACGTACTGCACAATTCAGCGACGGTGAGCAGCACGAGCTGGCTGTACTGCCTAACCGGATGCTGGTGACCGAAAGCCTGCGACTTGACGTGAACGGAAGCCAATCGAAGACATTTACCATGGACCGCCTGCTGAACAAACCATCGGGATCAGCAAGTGATTACCGTCTAACGCTTGAGTTTACCTCCAATCCGGCATGGTACGCTTTACAGGCTCTGCCTGTGCTGGGAGAACCGGTGAGTGACAATGCGGTATCCTGGTTTGCTTCTTTTTATGCCAACACGCTGGGTGCACACATTGGCAAATCATATCCCAAAGTTACTGCCATGGTGGAGGCCTGGAAAAAACAGGGTGGCAGCAAAGAAACATTCCTCTCCAATCTGGAGAAAAATCGGGAACTGAAAAATATTCTGCTGGAAGAGACCCCCTGGGTGCTTGAAGCAACCACCGAAGCAGAACAAAAAGAAAAACTGTCGTTGTTTTTCGACCTAAACCGAAGCGACAACCTTACCCGTACTGCCCTTGTCCATTTGCAGGAGTTGCAGACCAACCAGGGTGGCTGGAGCTGGTTCAAAGGTTTCGATCCAAGTATCGGCATCACACAATATATTTTGTATGGTTTCAACCGGCTGGGAGAACTGAATGCCGCTGAATTTACCGGTGAAACGCTCTCGATGCAGTCGCGGGCGATTGGTTTTATCGATGCGGAAGCCATCCGTCGCTTCAACGAACTGAAAAAGCTGAATAAGGACTGGAAGAACATCAAAACGATTTCCCTCACCGACCTGGAGTATCTGTACGTCCGCAGTACATACACACAACATCCAATGGATAAGGAGATAAAAGAGATGACTACTTTCTACCGCTCCGTCGCAGAGAAGTACTGGACATCATACGGCCTTTATGAACGCGCACTCGTCACGCTGCTTTTACAGCGGGAAGGTAAGAGCCGGGTGGTACAGCAGATACTGGACTCCTACCGTGAACATGCATCTGTTTCAGAAGAAATGGGAATGTATTGGACCAACAACCGGGCACAGGTGTTCATGTCACAGTCGGCTATTTCTGTCCACACCTTTATCATGGATGCCTTCCGTGCGGGAGGCGCCAAAGAGGGCGAGACGGACAATATGAAGCGCTGGCTGCTGAAACAAAAGCAAATGCAGATGTGGGAATCCACCCATGCCACCGCCGATGCAGTCTATGCGCTGCTGAGCACTGGCGATGACTGGTTTGCTACGCAGGGAGAGCCAGTAATTACAGTAGGTAACCGGCTTCTGGAGCCCGAGAATCGTGAACAGGGAACAGGCTATTTCAGCGAGAGCTGGAGCTGCGATGAGATTGTCCCCGAAATGGGCAGGGTCAAGGTGACCCACCAGGGGAACGCTCCTGCCTGGGGTGCTTTATACCGTCAGTATTACGAGGAACTAGACAAAATCAGCAAGACCGATGCATCCCTCGACATAGAAAAACTATTGTTTGTGGAACAAACAGATGACTCGGGAGCCCGACTGGTGCGCATCACAGAAGAGAATCCGCTCAGGGTGGGGGAAAAGGTGGTGGTACGACTGACAGTGCGTACCGACCGCGATCTGGAGTTTGTGCATCTGAAAGATATGCGGGCTGCCGCTTTTGAGCCGGTCAATCAGCTCTCGGGCATCGGATGGCAGAATGGTTTGCGGTACTATCAGACATCGAAAGATGCTTCCACCAACTTCTATTTCGATCTGCTTCCCCGTGGGACTTACATCTTTGAATATGCAGTCTACGTGAACCGTGCCGGCAGCTACGCCAACGGCATCACGACCGTTCAGTGCATGTACGCACCTGAGTTCACATCGCACACTGCCGGAATCAGAATTATTGTTAAACAATAAACCGGAAAGAAACATAATTGTTACTTTTGTGTATTGCGTAAATAAGATGGTTTAAATAACAGATATCACAATGAAGAAATTAGGTTTTATTTTTCTGCTTAGCATGTTTGTAGGTGGTGCTGCGTTGGCACAACAGAAACCTGACATGGATTTTGAACGTACGGAGCACAACTTCGGCACCATCAAGGAGGAGATCGGAGCAGTTTCCACCCAGTTTGAGTTTACCAACACCGGTAAGACCCCCCTGATCATACAACGTGTATCGGCATCGTGCGGGTGTACCACACCCAGTTACACACGCGAACCGGTTTTGCCCGGCAAAAAGGGCACCATCTCCGCGAAATATTCCACAGTACGCCGTCCGGGCACCTTTAACAAGACCATCACCGTCTACACCAATGTTCCCGATACGGTCTATGTGCTCACCATCAAAGGGAATGTCACGCCAAAACAATAATGCCGCCGGCATTCAATATATAAGCCGAATGAAGTATCTTTGTAAAAGCTTCATTCGGTTTTTAATTTTATCGGCATACAATGGAACATCCCGAAAATGACCCGCATTACAAAGGACTGAGTGTCAATAAAGGTGTAGCTCAACCTCCCAGTGTGAACCCCTATCTGAAGAAAAAGATCCGGGCCGGTCATCGTTCTGTATCGGAATATGTGGAAGGCATCCGGTCGGGAAACAGGGTGATCCTCAGTCAGGCCGTCACCCTGGTGGAGAGTTCACGTCCCGATCATCAGGAGAAGGCACAAGCCATCATCGAGCAATGTATCCCATACTCCGGCAATTCCATTCGTGTGGGTATTACGGGCGTTCCGGGAGCCGGGAAAAGCACTTCCATCGATACCTTTGGCATGCACCTGCTGAAAAAGGGACATAAGCTGGCAGTGCTGGCCATAGATCCGTCGAGTGAACGTTCTCTGGGAAGCATCCTGGGCGATAAGACCCGCATGGAAAAACTGTCGGTGGAGCAGGATGCTTTTATCCGCCCTTCACCGTCAGCCGGCTCACTGGGTGGCGTGGCAAGAAAAACACGGGAGACGATCATACTCTGTGAAGCGGCGGGTTTTGATTATATATTTATCGAGACCGTGGGTGTCGGCCAATCGGAGATTGCCGTGCATTCGATGGTCGATTTTTTTCTGCTCATTCAGCTTGCCGGTACGGGCGATGAGCTCCAGGGAATTAAACGGGGCATCATGGAGATGGCCGACGGCATTGTAATCAACAAGGCCGACGGAGACAATATCGACAAAGCTAAGATGGCACGACGGCAACTGCGCAATGCCCTTCACCTCTATCCGCTTCCGGAGTCGGGTTGGACACCCGAGGTGCTGACTTATTCGGGTTATTATAACATTGGTATCGTAGAGATCTGGAATATGGTGGACCGGTATATCGACTTTGTGAAGAAGAATGGATATTTCGATCGCAAACGAAATGAACAGGCCAAGTACAGAATGTACGAAACAATTAATGAGCATCTTCGCAACAGCTTCTATCATAATCCGGAGATTGCAGACCTGCTGATCCGGCTCGAGGAGGATCTGCATATGTGCCGGAAAAGTTCTTATGTAGCAGCCAAAGAGGCGCTTGACAAATACGATGAATTGAAAAAATAAAAAAATATACCTGTTTGGATACAATGGTACGACTTTTTCCGTAATTTTGCACCATCCAATCAGAAGGCGCATTCTTCTAACGGTTAGGAAAATTGTTTCTCAGGCAATGAATAGCGGTTCGATTCCGCTATGCGCTACAAAAAAAAAGCGAGGCCGTTGTGCCTCGCTTTTACATTTTAACAGGAACCGGGATCATTCTTCATTTCCTTCGTCCATATTGTGGAACACATTCTGCACGTCCTCATCCTCTTCAAACTTCTCCAGAAGTTTCTCAATCTGGGCTCGCTGTTCCTCATTGAGGGCTTTGGTGTCGTTCGGTATGCGTTCAAATTCGGCAGCGTGGATCTCAAAACCGTTCTCCTCCAGGTAGGACTGAATATCGGCATATGATTTGAAATCACCATAGAGCAGAATTTCCCCTTCATCCGGCGCCACTTCATCCACGCCGTAGTCAATCAGCTCCAACTCGAGGTCTTCGAGTGAGACACCCTCTTTCTCCGCGATTCTGAAGACACATTTGTGATCAAACAAAAACTCGAGACTTCCCGAAGTACCCAGCGAACCGCCATGCTTGTTGAAGTAGCTGCGCACATTGGCTACGGTGCGTGTGGGGTTGTCGGTGGCCGTCTCCACCACAATGGCGATGCCGTAGGGACCGTAACCTTCATAGACCATCTCCTTGTAGTCCGACACATCCTTGTCGGTTGCCTTCTTGATGGCCCTTTCCACGTTTTCTTTGGGCATGTTCTCTTTTTTTGCCTGTTGCTCCAGCACCCGCAGCCGGGGGTTGGTGGAGGGGTCAGGACCGCCCTCACGGGCAGCAATGGTGATTTGTTTCCCCAGTTTGGTGAAGACGCGGGCCATGTTGCCCCAACGTTTCAGCTTGGTTGCTTTTCTATATTCAAATGCTCTTCCCATATTTTTATGAATCTGATCCGAAGTCTTAATACAAGGCCTAACAGATCTGTTAAAGATTTATATTTATTTTCATCATCACATCAATTTATCTCAGCTGTGCTTCCAATCCTTTTTCCAGATTCAGTCTAATCTTCTGCATCACGGCATCGATTTGCTTGTCGTTCAGTGTTTTTTCTTCATCCTGCAGCACGAAATTCACCGCGTATGATTTCTTTCCCTCTGGCAGGTTCTTCCCTTCGTACACATCGAAGAGGGTCACCTCCTTCAGCAATTTCTTTTCGGACCGTAGGGCGATCTGTTCGATTTCTGCGAAAGTGATCTCTTTGCCGATCAGCAATGCCAGGTCTCTGCTCACTGCCGGGAATCTGCTTATTTCGGAGAACTGCACCTTTTGTTCTTCCGTTTCTTTCATCAGTGCATCCCAGTTCATTTCTGCGAAGTAGACCGCTGCATCGATGTCAAAGAGATGACTGATTTTCGGGGAAACAATGCCGAAGCTGCCGATGATCTGTTTGGCAGTGCGGATGGTCATGCCGGTGGAGAAAAGTTCATTTTGTAACGGTTCAAACAGCACACTCTGCCTGTCGATACCCAGTCTTTTCAGGATGTTCTCCAGATGTGCTTTCAGTTCAAAGACGGAGCTTTGTTCTTCTGCCGTAGCCCAGTTCTTGTGGGTGCGTTTGCCGCAGATCCATAATCCGATGCGTGTTTCCTCGGCATATTGCGCAAGGATTTCATCTTCTCTTTTTTTATCGGCATCGAAGCGGTAGCAGTTTCCGAATTCATAAAAACGCAGGTCGCCATGCTTGCGGTTGCGGTTGTAGGCAATGCTTTCGAGTCCGCCAAAAAGCAGTGTCTGGCGCATCACACTCAGGTCGTTGCTCAACGGGTTCACCAGCGACACACAATGCGATGCGGGATAGCTCTCCAGCCTTTCGTAATATGATTTCTTTGTGAGTGAGTTGTTCATGATCTCACCAAAGCCGTTTGCCGAAAGCTGTTCAGAGATGAGTGTCTGCAGCTTGTGCTTGCGGTCGGTTGGTGTCTGGTAGGAGAGGTTGGCTCTCAGCGCATCGCTGATCTCAATGTTGTTGTAACCGTAGATGCGCAGGATATCTTCAATCACATCCACGTCGCGGGTCACATCCACGCGATAAGTAGGGATGCGCAGTGTAAGCTCCTCCTCATTTTCGTGTGTCACAGCGATCTCCAGACTGTGTAAAATATTTTTTATTGTTTTCCGGGGGATGACCTTTCCGATCAGTGCATCTGTCTTTTTGAAAGAGAGTGTCACCTCCTGCGGTACAACCGGTTCTGGATAGACGTCGCGTATCTCGCCTTCTATCTCACCACCTGCCAGCTCTTTTACCAGCAATGCCGCCCTTTTCAGAACATATACCGTGTTATTCGGGTCGGTTCCCCGCTCAAAGCGGAAGGAGGAGTCGGTATTCAGCCCGTGTCTACGGGCGGTCTTTCGTACCCAGGTGGGGTTGAAGTAGGCTGATTCCAGAAAAAGATCCCTGGTCTCTTCGGTTACACCCGAGTCGAGGCCGCCAAAAACACCGGCAATACACATCCCCTCTTCAGCATTGCAGATCATCAGATCCCGTTCACTCAGGGTGCGTCCCTGCTCATCGAGTGTGACGAACTTCGTTCCTTCGGGCAGGGTGCGTACCACAACTTCATTTCCTTTGATCTGTGCCGCATCGAACGCATGCATGGGATGTCCGGTCTCGTGAAGTACAAAGTTGGTGATGTCCACAATATTGTTGATGGGGCGCAGGCCAATCAGCAACAATTTGTTTTTCAACCAGTCGGGGCTCTCCTTCACGGTGACGCCCCGGATGGTGAGTCCAGAGTAGCGGGGACAGGCTTCCCTGTTTTCCACCACCACTTCTATGCCACCTTCCTTTTTGTCGGTAGCAAATGCGTCGACCGATGGTCTGGTCAGCTTACCGGGCTTCCCTGCCTGTTGAAGCCAGGCTGCCAGGTCGCGTGCCACGCCGTAGTGAGAAGCTGCATCCACCCTGTTGGGGGTGATGTCCACTTCCAACACGTAGTCGCTCTTCACATTGTAATATTCTTTTGCGGGCATGCCCACCGGCGCATCGGCCGGGAGCACGATGATGCCTTCATGAGAGGTGCCGATGCCTATCTCATCTTCGGCACAGATCATACCCAGCGACTCCTCACCCCGTATCTTTGAACGTTTTATTGTAAATTCCTCGTCACCAGCATAGAGTTTGGTACCCACGGTGGCTACCACCACCTTCTGTCCGGCTGCCACGTTGGGGGCGCCGCACACAATCTTCAGCGGTTCGCCGCCATTACCAATGTCTACGGTGGTCAGATGCAGGTGGTCGGAGTTGGGATGATCCACGCAGGTCAGGACTTTCCCGATGACCAAACCTTCGAGTCCTCCTTTGACGGTTTGAATCTCCTCCACGCTCCCTGTTTCCAGTCCGATTGAGGTGAGGACATCCGCAGTTTCCTGCGGCGACAAATCAAATTGCAGATACTCTTTGAGCCAGTTGTACGAAATATTCATTGTTAGACGATGCTGTTCTGTTTGAAATTGAGGCCAAAATTACAAAAAAATGCTGAGAATACGCAGGAACAGTTGGTTGAATTTGTTTCTGCCGGGGTACTCTCACAGTACCTTCAGGGTTATGCAGCTTAAATTAGCAGTCCATTGTGTAATTCACCCGGGATTTTAGTAAATTTGCTTTTTGAAGAGATAGCGATGCCAGCAATTTTTCTATATGCACGACAAACTGATCATAACACTGATTTTGCATCCCAAATTTGGATATATGCTCCAACCCCTGTTTGCTTCGTATCAACAAGGAGCCGCCTTATATACCATGACGGAAACGGCAACCCCCCTGTCATCTTCCTTTCGTACACTCTCTGCAGCTGAAAAGACCATTGTAAAACTGGCAGAACGTTACTCCGATAAAAATTTAATGAAATCCTTTTCGAAAGAAAAAATAACTGCTGATTTTCTGGAAAAAGTAAGCCCTGAGTTGATTGAAAATTACATACGCCCTTTCGTTGAAAAAAGACACCGGGAAATTATACCGTTGATTCGCGAAACGAAGACGCCGTTTTTTCTGCGAGAGAAGAGCAATGTACGCGATTTCAGGGGATCACATTTGCTGGAACTTCTTGAAGAGGCATCGAAAATGGTTTGCATTTTTCTAAAACGGGAGACATTCACCTATCATGTGGAAGTCGAAAATGGCGGATCGGATGTAGACCTTTTTAATCAGTTTTTTGCTCCGCTTATTTCCAATCCGGCGGTAGTGGTAATTGGAAGGCAGTTGCATTCTTTTTCTGATGTCGATGTGAAAAAGTTGAGACCATTTATCCATAAGAAGCAGATTGAGGTGCCTGAGCACAAAATTCCCGATTATTTCAGAAGTTTTGTATTGCCCTGTATAAAAAAATATGACACAAGAGCGGAAGGTTTCAACATTTTCGAGCAAAAGTACCAGCCTGTTTCAGTCGTTTCTCTTGAAACAGATTTTGATCTGCAGCCGGTCATTGACCTGAAGTTTCGTTACGGGCCTCACAGTTTTCCGATCGACAGGCCTTATCACAAAGAGGTACAATTGCTGAAAAATGAAGAGGACTTTTCCATTGGTTGGTTTTACCGTGACTGTGACTGGGAGAAGGCGCAAATTTGCATATTGACCGAAAACGGTTTGCAACTGTCACGTGACGGTTTCTTCAGGGTCGCGACCGGAGAAGAAAAATATGAAGATATATTGGGCGTTGTGGCGTGGATGAACAGCAACGGGGAAACTCTGAAAAATTTTGAATGCAGACAGGCAAAAGGTAAGCTCCAGTATTATACCGGAGAGATCGATTTACAGATCAATTCTTCTGATAAAAACGACTGGTTCGATCTGGAATGTATTGTCTGTTTTGATGCAATAAAACTACCGTTTATCCGCTTTAAGGATCATATTCTGAATCATATCCGGGAATTTGTTCTTCCTGACGGCAGCATTGCTGTCCTGCCAAAAGAGTGGTTCGCACGGTTTGATGCGATGTTTCGCTATGGAAAGGAAGTGGGAGAAACGGTACGACTTGAAAAACATCATTTTCGTGTCAGGGAATTGGCCGAGAGAGGTTCTCTGTCGGAAATAGCTTACGCCAGTGAAATATTTCCGGTGGAAATTCCCACCGTATTGCAGGCCACATTAAGATCTTATCAGGCGTATGGTCTCAGTTGGCTGATCTGGCTGCATCAGAATCGTTTGGGCGGATGCCTTGCTGATGATATGGGACTGGGTAAAACAATCCAGACCATTGCCCTGCTGTCTCGTTTATATGGTACAGTATCAGTGCAACCCTTCGGAATAAAAGGTATACCCCGACAATTGTCGCTGTTTGACGAGTTTGAAACGGAGGAGGTTGCCGGAGTGAACGTTCCCGACGGGATGGCAATCTCTCCTTCGCTGATTGTGACGCCCACATCACTTATTCATAACTGGGTGAATGAATTCAAAAAGTTTGCACCCTCCCTGCGGATATATGTACATAGTGGAACCGGACGGCTCCGGGGAGCTGCTTTTTCGCGTGAATTGCAGAAAGTGCATATTGTACTGACAAGCTACGGTATTGTCAGGCAGGATATTGGTATGCTGAATAAGAACCCTTTTTTGTACGTGATTCTGGATGAAAGCCAGTACATCAAAAATCCATCCTCACAAATTTTCTTCAGTGTGAAGCAGTTGCAGGCCTCATACCGGCTTGTTTTAACCGGTACCCCCATCGAAAACAGACTCTCCGACTTATGGGCGCAAATGGATTTTCTGAATGAAGGGATATTAGGCAGTCACCAGGAATTCAAGTCCCGTTTCCAAGAGAAAGAAGTAATGAGCGATGATGCGGAACGTCAGGTTCTGCTCAAAATGATTAATCCCTTTATTCTTCGCCGCACCAAAGAGGACGTTGCACCGGAACTCCCTTCACTGACCAGTGAGGTGATTTATTGCGAAATGGATGAGGATCAGAAAACGGTATACGTGGAGGAGAAGAATAAAATCAGAAATGCCCTCCTGGAACAAGCCGGGAGGGGAAACGGAGGATATCCTGCCACAGCGCTGGCTGCTTTGATGCGTTTGCGTTTGTTGGCCAATCATCCCGCTATTCCCATGCCAGATTACGTGGGAGGGTCGACCAAATTTGAACAGGTTATCGAACTGGCTGAGATACTTTTTGCCGAACACCACAAGGTGTTGATTTTTTCTTCCTTTGTAAAGCATCTTACCCTGTTTGCCGATTATTTCAGGTCGCGCAACTGGCCCTATGCCTGGCTAACCGGTAGTACGATCGACCGGGAAGCGGCCATCGATTATTTTAACGCACACGAGGATGTACAAACCTTTTTTATTTCCCTTAAAGCAGGAGGGACAGGGTTAAATCTTACTGCTGCCGATTATGTGTTCATACTCGATCCCTGGTGGAATCCGGCGGCTGAGTTGCAGGCAGTGAGTCGCGCCCATCGCATCGGACAACAAAAGAAAGTAACCCTTTACCGCTTTATCACGAAAGATACGATCGAAGAGAAAATACAGCGGTTGCAGCAACAGAAGAACCTGCTTGCAGATGGTCTTATTCGCCCACATCTCTCTCCGGAAGTGATGCAGGAGTTGCTGGAATGATTTTTTTAGGATATATGCTATAAAAAAGCGAGGGTGGGCTCATACAATGACCCATCCCCGCCCGGTTATTTTATTGCTTTATATAGTTCGGAATTAATATCCCCTGATGGCTTTCACGCCCGGGAGTATCTTCCCTTCAATCATTTCCAGAAGCGCGCCGCCACCGGTGGAAACGTATGATACCGCGTCGGCATGGCCAAACTTATTTACGCAGGCTACGGAATCGCCGCCCCCCACGAGGGAAAAAGCCCCTTTTTCCGTGGCTTCCACAATCGCATCGGATACGGTGCGTGAGCCTTTGGCGAAGTTGTCGAATTCGAATACGCCCACCGGTCCGTTCCAGAGGATGGTCTTTGAGTTTTTTATCACCTCGCTGAAGGCTTCTTCAGACTCGGGACCCACGTCGAGGCCTTCCCATCCGTCTGGTATTTCATTTACCGAAGCATATCCGGTGTTTGCATCATTGCTGAAGCTGTCAGCAATCTTGGCATCCGACGCCAATACCAGGTTTACCCCTTTCTCTTTGGCCATTTCCACGATCTCTTTTGCCAGATCGAGCTTGTCGTCTTCCACGATGGAATTGCCTATTTTACCACCAAAAGCTTTGGCAAAAGTATAGGTCATCCCTCCGGCGAGGATCAGATTGTCGACCTTGTCGAGTAGGTTCTTGATGATATCAATTTTGGTGGATACCTTCGATCCGCCCATGATGGCGGTAAAAGGACGTTCTGTTTCTTTCATCACCTTTTCCACGGCGGTGATCTCATTCTGCAGCAGGTAGCCGAAAAGCTTGTGTTCTGCATCGAAATAGTCGGCAATCAGTGCCGTAGATGCGTGGGCGCGGTGAGCAGTTCCGAATGCATCATTCACATACACATCAGCATAGGAAGCCAGTTTTTTGGTGAATTCCTTTTGTGAGTCTTTCACCGCTTTCTTTGCCGCAGCAGTCTCTTCTGCTGAAGCGTCTTCAGCAAGGCCACGGGGTTTACCCTCTTCCTCCGCATAAAAGCGAAGATTCTCAAGTAGCAGAGCCTCTCCGGGACGCAGTGCCGCAGCTTTTGCTTCGGTCTCTTCACCGATACAATCGTTTGCAAATTGTACATCTACCCCCAACAGTTCAGATATACGGGGTAAAATATGTTTCAGTGAAAATTTATCGGTCGGTCCTTTTGGCCGGCCCAGGTGTGATCCGATAATCAGGCTGCCGCCATCTTTCAGTATCTTTTTCAACGTGGGGATGGCTGCACGGATGCGTGTGTCGTCCGTGATGTTGAAGTTTTCATCGAGCGGAACATTGAAATCCACACGCACGAATGCCTTTTTACCGGCAAAATTAAAAGAGTCCATTGTTTGCATAGTTCAGTATATTTTATGAATTGTAATCTACGAAACAGGTGCGCAGCACGAATATCGCGAAGCGAACCAGTGTGCAGCACTAATAGTTTGCAAAGGTAGAAAAATATATGGAAATTTTTCCGTAATGGCCCCTGAAAATTTATACGTTCCTGATAACCAATTCGTAAGTTACCGGGACTGCTTTTTTGTACATGGCCAGCACGCCGCAATAGGTGTCGAACGACATTTTACAGGCTCTTTCCAGTTTCTCTTTCGGGAGGTCGTCTCCTTCAAATTCGTAGATGACATGGATGGAAGTGTATTGTTTGGGGTGTTCTTCTGCCACCTCGGCATTGATGCGTACATCAAATTTCTTCAGTTCGATGCGCATTTTGCGTGCCATGGACACTATGTCGAGCCCTGTACATCCGGCCGCTGCCACCAGCAGCAGTTTTTTGGGACTCGGACCGGCATTGTCGCCTCCCGATTCTACAGGGATATCTATGGTGACGGTATGTCCGTCGATATCCGTATCAAAAATATTGTTTTCTCTCCAATTGGATTGAATGGAATGTGTTGCCATAAGAATCTTTTTTTATAATTTAACAGCTGTCTGTCGCACTTTGAATCTAAACAATTCAGAACCTGTTTGGTTCGTAAAAGTTATGACCGAGTGAAGGGTTTGTCTAAAGCTTATATTACCGGATGAAATACCTCTGCAAATAGATAAAATAATATCAAAAAGAAACTATTCTGTTTACAAAGTGTTATATTTGTGAAAAAAAAGAAGGCATATGATTGATCGCAATGCAAAGGTTTTACTCATATATACAGGTGGGACGATTGGAATGGTGGAGAACATGGAAACAGGGGCACTGGAGCCGTTTAACTTCAGCCATCTTCGCTCCAATATGCCCGAAATAAAACGATTGAAGTTTCAGGTGGAGACCCATCTCTTTGAGCCGCCGATCGATTCATCGGATATGTCGCTTGCCATATGGCAGCAGATCGGCGGGGTCATTGAAGACAATTATGACAGTTACGACGGATTTGTGATTCTGCACGGTACCGATACCATGGCTTATACTGCTTCGGCGCTGGGCCTGATGCTGGAAAACCTTACAAAACCGGTGATCCTGACAGGGGCACAACTTCCTGTGGGAAAACTGCGCACCGACGGAAAGGAAAATCTGATTACCGCACTTGAGATCGCAGCCGACAAGGATGAGGCAGGCAACCCTGTAGTCCCGGAAATGTGTATTTATATGCAGAATCTGTTGATGCGAGGGAATCGTACCACCAAGGTGAATGCTGACAACTTCAGTGCTTTTGCCAGCCCCAATTATCCTTATCTGGCGGAGGCAGGACTGAATATCCGCTACAATGAAAAGTTTATTCTGCGACCCGATTACTACAAGCCGGTCCGTTTCAATTACGCAATGGATCCGCATGTGGTGGTATTGAAATTATTTCCCGGCATCTCACCTGAAGCAGTGAATGCGAACCTGAATATCCCCGGCCTGCGTGGCATAATTTTGGAAACTTATGGTACCGGTAACTCGCCAAGCATTCCCTGGTTTATTCATCTGTTGAGGGAAGCAATTGATCGTGAGATCGTGATGGTGAACGTGACACAGTGTCTTTATGGGAACGTGAAGATGAGCCGCTACGGGAATGGGCAGCAGCTGGAAAAGCTGGGTGTGGCAAGCGGCTACGACATTACCACCGAAGCTGCACTGGCCAAGCTGATGCTGCTCTTCGGCAAGTACAAATCATCGGAGGAAGTGAGACGTCTGATGCAGGTGTCCCTACGGGGTGAAATGACAGTTTAACGAATTTTGTTTTGAGTAATGCCATGAAATCATTCGAAGGGTTTTATCTTTGTTTTTATCGTTGAAATAAAATCGGGAATTTCACGAAGAAAAAGAATTGTATCCGGAACACCCCAATGTTTGCCCGAAAATTCTTTTGTACTCTGTCGTGTGATACCCCACAAAGAAAATCAAATGAATAACCTGGACTACGGAATAATTGGCAACTGCCGCACGGCAGCCCTGGTGTCAAAAAGAGGAAGCATCGACTGGTTTTGTTTGCCCGATTTCGACTCTCCCTCAATTTTTGCAAAGCTTCTGGACGAAGAGAAGGGTGGCAGTTTTCATTTTGAAGTATCGGATGATTACCGAATTACCCAAAATTATCACGGCCATACAAACATTCTTCTCACACGGTTTGAGTCCCCTGAGCATGGCTTCATCGTCTTCGATTATATGCCACGCTACAGAACAGAAGAAATTCGATATTACATGCCTCCCGAAATACACCGCTATATCCGTGTAATAAAGGGTCGGCCCAGGCTGCGGGTAATATATGATCCGCAATTCAATTATGCCCGAGAGGGAGCGCACCATGAAATTATAGGAAACAGTTACATCAAAACCTATTCGGAAAATGATTCTGAGGATAAAGCCTATCTCTATACCAGCATGGATATGGAAAAGGTTATGAACAGGGAAGAGATGGAACTCGTGGATCACCAGTTCTTTCTTTTGTCTTATAACCAGAAGCTGGTAACCATAGACATCCAGCGGATTCTGCTCGAATATGAACGTACCAAGGTATACTGGCTCAACTTTTCAAATCGCTCCCGGCATTACCTGCAATACAACGACATGATCCAGCGAAGCCTGCTGGTGCTGAAGTTACTATCCTATCAGAATACGGGCGCTATGCTCGCGGCGGTGACTACCAGCCTCCCCGAAACAATCGGAGAAACGCGAAACTGGGATTATCGCTATTGCTGGCTGCGTGATGCTTCCATGTCGATTGATACACTATTATTCATGAAGCAGAAAACCGCAGCAGAGCGGTTTATCGGCTTTGTGAAGCGCATCCTGAAGTCGTCGCGCGAGGAGCCCATTCAAATTATGTATGGTATACGGGGAGAGCGGGATATCACCGAGGAGGTGCTTCCTCATTTAAGCGGCTACGCCAACTCCCATCCGGTGAGAATAGGCAACGCGGCATACTATCAGGTGCAAAATGACTCCATCGGCTACTTGCTGGATATCATATACAAATATTATCTCTATTTTCCAGGCACGCTTGATGAGGTGGAGGAGATCTGGGAGATTATCAAGAATCTGGTACGTGCCGTGCTGGCTTCGTGGCAGAAGCCCGACAGAAGCATCTGGGAATATAGGACCCGGGAGAAGCATTTTGTTTTCTCAAAGGTGATGAGCTGGGTGGCGGTCGACAGGGCATCGCTCATTGCGGAGCTCCTGCAAAGAGATTATTATGCCGAAAAGTGGCGCAATGAAGCGGATACGATCCGTGCCGAAGTACACGAGAAAGGCTGGAACGAAGAAATGCAGTGTTTCACACAGGCATATGACAATACCGATTATGACTCGTCGTTGCTGCTGATGCAGTTTTACGACTTTATTGAGCCTGAAAATGAGCGGTATGTGAAAACTGTGAAGGCAATAAAGGAGAATCTTTACCACGATGGACTGATGTACCGGTATAAAGCGGAAGATGATTTCGGTATACCCACCTCTTCCTTTACCATTTGTACATTCTGGCTCATAGAGGCTTTGTATATGATTGGTGAGAGGGAGGAGGCAAAAGAGATTTTTGAGAAGATGATCTCATACTCGAACCATGTGGGGTTATATAGTGAAGATCTCGACTTCGAAACCAAACGACAACTGGGTAACTTTCCCCAGGCCTACTCCCATCTGGCATTTATCAATACGGCAGTGCTCTTTTCGGAGGAGAAACAACTGTCAAAATTTATTCGTCCCTGATGTTTTTCCCACTTCGTTGGTGGGTACATCTCCATGTATTTTGGCAAATGATCCTGGATAATTTGTGTTGATGAAATCGATCAGTTTCTCCCGCACCTCAACCCGTAAATCCCAATTGCTGGATGAATTGGAACTGCTGACCAGCACCCTGAGTTCTTTATACCACTCTCTGCTGTCGGTCACCTGTATATTCTGAACCCTTCCGTCCCAAAGGGGATTGCCCGTCACCAGACGGGCCAGTTCCTGGCGAAGAGGCTCCACTGGCAGATCATAAGAGACATACAGCATGGCAGTGCCCAGAATGTTGGAAGAATTGCGCGTCCAGTTCTGGATGGGATTGTTCAGGAAATAATCGATCGGTACAATCAGGCGCCGCTCATCCCATATCTTCACCACGGCATAGGTGATGTTGATCTCCTCAATTCTTCCCCATTCCCCCTCAATGACTACCACATCGTCCAGCCGGATGGGTTGTGTAAAAGCGATTTGTATACCCGAGAAAACCTGACCAAAGCTCCGCTGTGCCGCAAAACCGAGGATGATTCCCGCCAACCCGGCAGAAGCCAGCAGACTTACACCCAGTTGTCGGACCGATTCAATGGTCATCAGGGCTATTGAGACAAAGATAAACGCTACGATGATTACGGCAATCCTTTCAATCATACTGATCTGCGTCAGCCTTTTTCTGGCTTCCAGGTTGTCGGGATTCTGAATATCGAATTTCTTCCGCCAGAAATGAAACAACGCCCGCACGATTTGTATAATGAGCCACCCGATGGTGAGGATAAGCAGGATGCGGCTTATCTGTTCAAAAAGAAAGAACGACCGCTCATCCTCTTTCAGGTACGCACTGAAAACATGCAACAAAAACGCAAAAACAACCCAGATGGCCGAACCTCTGATGATGCGGATGATGAAGTCGTCCACCGGGCTTTTGCTTTTACGGGCACGTCGGCCCCATCGTTTGAGTGCAAAGTTAAGAATCATCTTCATTGCAATGAAGAGCACGATGAAGAGTAACGTGATGAAAATATAGTAGGGATAACTGCCCTGTGAGGCTATTGTATTGATAAAATTCATGAAATGTCATTTTTTGATGAGGTTCGACAGGAAGGGGATCACCGATGACTGTAACGGGATGCGGTACTTCGCAGCTGCGGAGAAGTTCCCTACTTTTATGCTGATTCCGTCGGGTGGCAACACGCGGAACATATCTTCGTCGGTGGTGTCGTCGCCTATTGCCATGACAAAATCGTAAGGCTGCTGTTCCAGTCTGCGTAACGTTTCACTGCCCTTGTTAAAATCGGGCGGTTTTATCTCCACGATTTTATTTCCGGGTACGATCTGAAGATTCAACCGGGTGCAAGGGCCAATCAATGCATTGATCAGCTGCTGGGTACGCAACTCGGCAAGCCACACATCCACCTTGCGGTAGTGCCATACCAGTGAAGCATCCTTTTGCTCCAGATAAGAACGTGGCGTCTTGTCGATGGTGTGTTGCATGATATCCATGATCTCATCATCCCACGCTACTTCTTTCTCCAGGTTTTTGTGCCATTTGCCGTTCTGTTTGTAAAATATGCCGTGCTCCGCAGCAAAATCAAGGTTGAGTCCCTCGAACCATTTGTCGAGTATCTGATGGTTTCTTCCACTGTTGATCACCACTTTGTTCTTCTTGTCGGCGATCATATCTTGCAGCATCTCCAGTAATCTGACCGATGGGACAGCGTCTTCCGGATTTTCCACGAAAGGAGAAAGTGTCCCGTCATAATCGAGCAGGAGCAATCGTGATGAGGCTTCATCATAAGCGCTTTTTATTTGGCTCAATTGCCTTTTGCCGACTATCTTCTGTAGGATATCCTTGTTTTGGGCCTTGATGGACTGCAGCTCCGTCACAAAATCGTTCGCCCACTTTTTTACATTCCTCCTTGAAATTTTCTTCTGCATCTTCTGCAATCGCTTGGTCTTTTCCTCTTCCGGCATTTTCAGTGCTTGCAGAATCGCATTTTCAATCTGATCGGTATCGTTTGGGTTGATGATGATGGCATCCTGCAGTTCAATTGCAGCGCCCGCCATCTCGCTGAGAATAAGTACGCCAGGTTTATTGCATTTGGATGCAAGATACTCTTTGGCGACCAGGTTCATACCATCCCGCAAGGGCGTTACAAGGGCAATATCAGAGATATCGTACATGGCCATCAGTTCGTCAAAGGCAAAACTTCTGTAGAAGTACAAGATGGGTGTCCATCCCAGCCTGGAGTATTTGCCGTTAATTTCTCCGATGGCCTGATCGATCTTTGTCTTCAGGTCGGCATAGATGTCCACGTTGTCGCGGGAAGGGACCACAATCATGGCGAGCGATACCTTTTCGTGATACTCCGGATTGTTTTGTAAAAATTGAGAAAAACCGGTCAGGCGGTGTAGGATACCTTTGCTGTAGTCCAGCCGGTCCACAGAGAGGATTACCGTCCTGTCGCCCAGTTCGTTTCTCAGCATGCCGGCTTTCTTCTTCACTTCGGGCAATGTGGGTGCATTGTGGTAGAGCTCGTAGTTGATGCCCATCGGGAAAGCATCCACATGCACGATTCTCTCCTGCAGGGTAACCTCGTCGAGCGTGCAGTTCAGATCGAGTACCCTGTAGATGGCGCTGATAAAGTGACGCATGTAATCATGTGTATGGAACCCGATGAGGTCTGCTCCCAGAAGACCTTCCAGCACCTCTTCCCTCTCGGGCAATACCCTGAATAACTCGTAAGAGGGAAAGGGAATGTGGTGAAAGTATCCGATGCTCGCATTCGGTTTTTCTTCCCGTAGCATTCCTGGCAGGAGCATCAACTGATAATCCTGTACCCACACGATGTCGTCGTCCTCTATAAATGAAAGTGCTTCACTGCAGAACAGGGCATTCACCTGCTTGTAGGCCTCCCAATAGTCTGCTCTGTAGGCTATGAATGAGAAGAAGTAATGGCACAGAGGCCAGATTGTACTGTTGCTATATCCTTCATAGTAGTTTTCAATCTGCTCAGCCGATAAAAAAACAGGATGAAAATGAAGTTCATGCAATTTATCTGTAATCTCACTCTTTTCCTTTTCATCATCTGTATGGATGCCGGGCCAGCCTATCCAGTACTTTTCAGCTTCGATTTCCAGAGAGCCGAGTCCGGTAGCCAAACCGCCCTCACTTCTTTCAATAGAAAACTGTTCGTCTTTTCTTTCAATCCTGACGGGAAGTCTGTTTGCAATAATTATGATTTTCATACTATTCTTTTGATGCAATGCACGTTGCTAATATTATAACACAGTTTTTGAGAGAAAGATTATTTTTTATTTTTTTTTTGGATATCTGTTTTTATCTTTTTGTGGCATGTGAACAAAAAGGTACGATCGTTTGTTGTTTCCACATTTTTGTCGTAATTTCGTGGTTCAAAACTGTATTATTTAGTAATTTATTAACTAAAATTTCAATCTTTTAGTAATTACATATTATGACCAAAAAAAAGAATTACTTAACCTGCGATGGTAATCAGGCAGCAGCTCATATCGCCTATATGTTCAGTGAAGTGGCTGCTATTTACCCGATCACACCTTCCTCCACGATGGCCGAATACGTGGATGAGTGGGCGGCCGCCGGAAGAAAAAATATTTTCGGACAGCCGGTATTCGTGCAGGAGATGCAGTCGGAGGCGGGAGCTGCCGGAGCCATGCACGGCTCACTGCAGGCAGGTGCGCTCACTACTACTTTTACTGCCTCGCAAGGGTTGTTGCTGATGCTTCCCAACATGTACAAGATGGCAGGTGAACTGTTGCCGGGCGTATTTCACGTATCGGCACGTGCACTGGCATCGCATGCCTTGTCTATCTTTGGCGACCAGCAGGATGTCATGGCTGCCCGGCCGACTGGCTTTGCACTTTTTGCTACTGGATCGGTACAGGAAGTGATGGACCTCGCAGCTGTAGCCCATCTCGCAGCGATTGAGAGCCGTGTTCCCTTTCTTCATTTCTTCGACGGATTCCGTACATCACACGAGATCCAGAAGATAGAAGCCTTGTCGAACGACGATCTGGCACCACTGATTAACCAGGAGGCATTGAAAGCTTTCCGCGACAGGGCGCTGAGTCCCGATGCTCCTGTTACGCGCGGTACCGCCCAGAACGATGATATCTATTTCCAGGCACGTGAAGCTTCCAACCCGTTTTACGATGCCGTGCCCGATATCGTGGAGAAATACCTGCAAAAACTGGCCGTAGTAACCGGTCGCAAATATGGATTGTTCGATTACTATGGTGATCCCGAAGCGGAGCGGGTAATCATTGCCATGGGGTCAGTCACCGAGACCATCCGTGAGGTAGTGGATCATCTGACCGCGCAGGGTGAGAAGGTGGGTGTAATAGCCGTACATCTCTATCGTCCTTTCAAAGCGTCGGCATTTCTTTCCGCCATGCCTGCCACAGTCAAACGCGTTGCCGTTCTCGACAGGACCAAAGAACCGGGTGCAACCGGTCAGCCGCTCTATCTTGATGTGAAGAACTGCTATTATGGCATGGAGAACGCCCCTGAAATTGTGGGTGGTATTTATGGCCTTTCCTCAAAAGATACTACACCGTCTCAGATCATTTCAGTCTTCGATAATTTGTCGATGGCCATGCCGAAGAACGATTTTACCATCGGCATTGTTGACGACGTGACATTCAAATCGCTCCCCGTGCAGGAGGAGGTCTCCATGGATGAAACAACCTATGAAGCCAAATTCTATGGCCTGGGGTCTGACGGTACCGTGGGAGCCAATAAAAACTCCATCAAGATCATCGGGGACAATACCGATAAATACGTGCAGGCCTACTTTGCTTACGACTCCAAGAAGTCGGGAGGCTTTACCTGCTCACACCTTCGCTTTGGCGACAATGCCATCCGGTCTACCTATCTGGTGAATACGCCCAACTTTGTGGCATGTCACGTGCCGGCCTATCTATATCTTTACGATGTGCCTGCCGGACTGAAAAAGAACGGTACCTTCCTGCTCAATTCACTGTGGCCTAAGGAAGAGGTGGCAAATCATCTTCCCGATCACGTAAAGCGTTATTTTGCTGAAAACAACATCAGGCTCTATATCATCAATGCTACCGCCATTGCTGAGGAAATTGGGCTGGGCAACCGCACCAACACCATCCTTCAATCAGCTTTCTTCAAGATTTCCAATGTGATTCCTTATGACCTTGCTGTAGAGCAAATGAAGAAATTCATTGTGAAGTCTTATGGCAAAAAAGGGGAGGAAGTGGTAAAAATGAACTACGCAGCTGTTGACCGCGGCGGTGAGGTGGAACAGGTTGACGTTCCCGCAGCGTGGGCTACTCTTCAGGTAGCTGCCGACACGGCAGATGATGCCCCTGAGTTCATTCAGAAAGTAGTAAAACCGGTCCTTGCCCAGGGAGGTTACAACCTTCCAGTATCAGCTTTCTGCGGTCGCGAGGATGGCACCTGGGAAATGGGAACCACTACCTACGAAAAAAGAGGGGTTGCTGTAAACGTACCCGTCTGGCATCCGGAAAACTGTATTCAGTGTAACCAGTGTGCCTATGTTTGTCCCCACGCAACCATCCGTCCCTTCATGCTCGATGAGGAAGAAGTAAAAGGTGTGGGTGAAGGCGTAGAGATACTCAAAGCCCAGGGAAAACAGTTTGCCGGTATGGGCTTCCGCATTCAGGTGGATGTCCTCGACTGTCTTGGTTGTGGCAACTGTGCCGATGTATGCCCGGGCAAGAAAGGGGTGAACGCACTCGAGATGGTTCCCATCGCCACACAGTTCGATAACCAGCAGAACTGGGATTACATGGTGAAGAATGTTTCAAACAAGGCGCATCTGGTGGATGTGAAGATGAACGTGAAGAACTCACAGTTTGCCAAGCCGCTGTTTGAATTCTCCGGAGCCTGTTCAGGTTGTGGTGAAACACCCTATATTAAACTGATTACACAGTTATACGGCGACCGGATGATGATTGCCAACGCCACCGGATGTTCCTCTATCTACGGCGCTTCGGCACCTGCCACACCTTACACCAAAAATGAAGAAGGCAAAGGTCCGGCATGGGCCAACTCGCTGTTTGAAGACAATGCAGAGTTCGGATACGGATTCGTGATTGCCAATACCAGCATGCGGAATCATCTGCAGGAGCTGATGCAGCAGGGCTTACAATCAGATACTTTTTCCGATGAACAGAAGACGCTCTTTCAGCAGTGGATCGATCACCGGGAAGATACCGACGAATCGAAACGTGTATCTGAGCAGATCGTATCTACTTTGAGCGGTTCCGACAACAAGATAGCACATGAAATTCTCTCCATGGAGAAATATCTGGCCAAAAAATCGATCTGGGTATTTGGTGGAGACGGATGGGCATACGACATTGGCTTTGGCGGGCTCGACCATGTGCTGGCAGGCGGACAGGATATCAATGTTCTGGTGCTCGACACCGAGGTGTACTCCAACACCGGCGGCCAGGCATCCAAATCCACCCCGCGCGCGGCAGTGGCTAAATTCGCGGCCAACGGTAAAGGCCTGCCCAAGAAAGACCTGGGCATGATCGCCATGGCTTACGGGTATGTGTATGTCGCCAAAGTTGCCATGGGCTCCAACGATGCCCAGACTCTGCGCGCCTTCCTCGAAGCAGATGCCTACGAAGGACCGTCCCTGATCATCGCTTACAGCCACTGTATCGCCCACGGTATCGATATGCGCAAAGGCCTCGAACAGCAGAAGAACGCGGTTGCCAGCGGCATCTGGCCGTTGTTCCGCTACAACCCGACCTTGATCGATGAGGGCAAAAATCCGCTGAAGATCGACTCGCGTGACCCCAGTATTTCTGTGGAAGATTACGCATACAATGAGACCCGGTACCGCATGCTCCTGCAGAGCGACGAAGCACGGGCGGAAATGCTAATGAAGCAAGCCCGCAGTGATGTGGACAAACGCTGGAACCTCTACCGCCAGATGGCTGAGATCGAATACAAAGCCGCAGAGGCCCAGAAAACAGAAGAGTAACAGGAGGGCAGAATGGTAGACCTGAGCACAAAGTACCTTGGGTTGAACCTGAAAAACCCCATAGTTGCATCATCTTCGCCTTTATCCAAAAAGGTGGAGAATGCCAAACGCCTGGAAGATGCCGGCGCGGCAGCGGTTGTCATGTACTCGCTCTTCGAGGAGCAGATTACACATGAAAGCACTGCGCTGGACCATTTCCTGAACCGGGGCACAGAATCTTATGCAGAAGCCCTGACCTACTTCCCGGAGATGGAACACTATTATGTGGGTCCAGAACGGTATCTCGAACTGATCCAGAGCCTGAAAAAGGTTCTGGAAATCCCTGTGATCGGCAGCCTGAACGGCGTTTCAGCCGGCGGGTGGATCAACTATGCCCGCAAGATCGAACAAGCCGGTGCTGATGCGCTCGAATTGAACATTTATTCGCTCCCTACCGATCCGGAAGTGCCCGGTAACCAGGTCGAAGACGAGTATATCAGCCTGGTTGCCAGCATCCGCAAAGAGATCAGCATTCCGTTATCCATCAAGCTCAGCCCTTACTTTTCGTCGCTGGCGCACTTTGCCAGCAGGATGGTGAAAGCCGGCGCAAATGGGCTCACTTTATTCAACCGGTTCTACCAGCCAGATATCGATATTGACCAGCTCGAGGTGGTGCCCGACCTTGTCCTGAGCGACCCGGGCGACATGCGCCTGCCCTTGCGCTGGGTGGCAATCCTGAATGGCCGGCTGGATGCAGACCTGGCACTTTCCTCCGGGGTCCATTCCGGGGAAGATATCCTCAAGGCTGTCATGGCTGGTGCCAACGCGGTTATGCTCACCTCCGAGCTTCTGCGTAGCGGCCCAGGCCGGACCCAGGAAGTACTGGATGAAGTGAAAGCGCTAATGGTAAAACTGGAGTACGAATCCATCACCCAGATGCACGGAAGCATGAGCCAGAAATCTGTGGCTGACCCGGCTGCCTTTGAACGGGCGTACTACATGAAAACACTGACCTCTTTCGATAATAAACTGTAGAATACAACCAGGAAAACATAGTAAAAA
>DFYK01000104.1:57430-58012 GCA_002383605.1 Proteiniphilum sp. UBA4084
GATTCCCTGGTAATAAAGTTCGTCGTTGTATATCCGCTGGCCGGGAAGTAGAAGGTGATCGCCAACGTTGTCCCGTCCCAGGTGCTGCTGTCTAATTCACATTCCACCGGACCATACCCGGTACATCCGAGCGCAAGATATTCCTTCCCATTCCAATCAATGGTTACATCAAAAGAAAGTGAACCCCCGGCATCATAGTATTCCCATTTTCCCTCAAGGCCTGGGATAGGCTCGCCAGAAGTATTCACAGCTGTTATTTGAATTGGTCCTGCGGTTATCCTGGGTTCTTCGGGAACACGGGTTGCCTCAACTNNTGCCTGAAGTTCCTGGGTGCTTTCCGAAGCTTTTTCGGTTTCCTCGTAAATATCTTCCAGCGCTCTTTCTGTCCTTTTGGCAGCTTTTGTCGCCGTCTTCCTGGCTTCAGAGGTAGCTGTCTGGGCAGCTTTTTCGCCCGATCCCGGTAGGGCGCAAGCCAGTTGAAGCAAAATGATTAATCCGATTGCGGAAATCATCCCCCAGTACCTGCGATTGCTCTTCATGAAAACCTCCTGTTGGTTTCCCTACACTTCAGAGTTAAACATA
>DFYK01000076.1:0-11749 GCA_002383605.1 Proteiniphilum sp. UBA4084
TTTAATCTGGACCAACTGAAATCTGTAACTATTCCAGCGTCGGTGAAAGAGATCGGAAGCTATGCTTTTGGAGAATGCAAAAGCATAGCTTCAATCCGGTTTGAATCTTCCATACCGCCCAATAATGATCGCGGATCGGATTATTATCCCTATGTCGCCAATCATTTTCTTATCGGGGTCACCCCCGACTATAAATATTTCTACTGTTATGTGGATCAAAATGAAGTGCTAAAGCCGGCACTCATTTATGTACCCAAAGGCAGTAGGAACACTTATATAAATTCTCCTTTTATGAGAGATATATGGAACGAGATAATTGAGGAATAATATCCCTGATTATTTCCCGCTGGTGGTGGCAATCACTCCCCTGAAGTAACCGATCGACTCAGCAATTCCCTGCAGCGGATCCTTCATGTTGCGTTCATGTTCGAGGCTGCACATGCCGGTATAACCTACTTCACGGAGCATCTTTACGAAAGCCGGGAAATCGATGATGCCGCGGCCTATCTCTACGGAATAACCCGCTTTGGATGCACCGGTCACATCTTTGATGTGAATGTCGAATACACGGCTGTGGTATTTCTTCAGATCCTGCACAGGATCCTTACCATTGCGGGTGTCATGGCCCACATCGAGGCACATGCCGATGCGCGGATCCAGGTCCTTCACATGGTTCCATACATCGTCGGCATCGGGATAGATCGCTATGTCGGGACCGTGCAGGTGAATGGCATAATGCATGTCATACTCCTTCACTTTCTTGTCCACATACGGCAACAATTCATAGTTGGGCACCCCCACAATCAGTTTCACGCCCACTCTTTTGGCATATGCAAAGGCATCGTCGATCTCTTTTTCGGAGCGCATATAGATGGGACCCACGGCATAACCGGTCACTCCTTTCGAAGCAAGCTTGGCGTGAAAGTCGGCAATCTCTTTTTCGCTGCTGTTGAGCGGAAGATGAAAATCCTTGATGCAAAGATTTTTCACATCGCATTTTTGCATCATCTCCAGCGTTTGATCCAGATCGAAGTGTCTGAATGAATAACCAGCCATGGCTACATTGAATTTTTCTGCCGTTTCCGGTGCGGGTTGCGGGTCGGGCCGTTCCTGCGACCAGACCGTGAGGGAGACCAGGAGTCCCGTAATGATCAGTAATTTCTTCATGATTTGAAATATTTTTTGTAAGTGTGTTCGAGCACAAAGATAGTTATTTTTTTGAAACGCATAATCCTTTTAACTTTGTAATCTAAAAGTTGAGAAATGAATTTGCCTGCCGATTTTATTTATTCTGTTCGTGAACAACTCGGGGGAGAGACCGAACCGTTTCTCGCTGCGCTGGCGCAAGATGCACCTGTGAGCATTCGTCTGAATCCGTTTAAAAGACAACGCAATCCACTCACCTTCCTTCACCCTGCGGAACGTGTGCCCTGGTCCGGGCAGGGGTATTATCTCGACGAGCGGCCCTCCTTCACCTTCGACCCGCTGTTTCATGCAGGCTATTATTATGTGCAGGAGGCCTCTTCCATGTTCATTGAACATGTGGTAAGGAAACTGGTTTCAGAACCGGTCACCTGCCTCGATCTCTGTGCTGCCCCCGGCGGGAAGTCGGTCGGCCTTCTCTCCGCACTGCCGGCAGGGAGTCTGCTCGTGAGCAACGAAGTGGTCCGCCAGCGGGCGAATGTACTGTCGGAGACGCTGATCAAGTTCGGCCACCCCAACACGGTGGTGACCCAAAACAGCGCGAAGGATTTTGCCGCTTTTCCCGGTTTGTTCGATCTGATCCTGGTGGATGCTCCCTGTTCGGGTGAAGGCATGTTCCGCAAAGATGAGGTGGCCGTGCAGGAGTGGTCGCCGCAGAACGTGAAGATGTGCGCTGCCCGGCAAAAGGATATTCTCAGCGACGTGTGGCCGGCACTGAAGCCGGGTGGGCTGCTGGTCTACAGCACCTGCACCTACAACAGCGAAGAGAATGAAGAAAATGCCCGCTGGACGGTAAACCAGTTGGGTGCCCTCTTCACCAGGGTGGCGGTCGATGCCGATTGGAACATCACGCCTTCCCGGGACGGAGCGGCCGGCGGTTATCATTTTTATCCGCACAAGATCAAGGGGGAGGGACTCTTTGTCACCGTCCTGCAGAAACAGGATGCGGAACAGTCCGAAGCCGACTTTCATTCCAAAAAAAACCGGAAGCAACCCGCTATCTTCATCAAGGATCCGGCTGACTATGCGGTGTTGATCACAAACCCCGAATCGTTTTATCTGATGGAATCGGGTGATCGCATCATGGCGCTGCCGAAAATGCACGCTGAAGCCATCGTTGCATTGATGCATCACCTGAAATGTCTGTCCGCAGGCATCGAGTTGGGAGAAAAGAAAGGAAAAGACTTCATNNCAGGCCATCGCCTACCTGCGAAAGGAGGCCATCACCCTTGCCGGCGCACCCCGGGGAATGGTGCTGCTTACCTGGCAAAATGAACCCCTCGGCTTTGTAAAGAATATCGGCAACCGGGCAAATAATCTCTACCCGAACGAATGGCGTATCCGCAGCGGATATCTGCCCGATAAAAGGCCTGAGATCCTTGCTCCCGGATAGTCGGTTCACCCCACCGAATAATTCACTTTTTAAATCCTTGTTCCATGTCCACCGGCTCAACCCGACAAATCCTCACCTACCTGTTCGTGATCTTATCGATCACCGTAGCCCTCATATCGCTGGTGCTGTCCAACAAGCTGGCGAAGGAGCTGTCGGAAGAAGAACAGCGCCGACTGGAGATCTGGGCGCTGGCAACCGAAAATGTGGCGATGAAGGGAGAACGCGCCGATCTGGATCTGACACTGAAAATCCTGCAAAGCAACACCACCATTCCCGTCATCCTGTACGACGAAAACAGCGGTGAAATACAGTCGCACAACATCGCGCTGCCGCGGGAGAACGTGCAGGACTTCCTGATGGGCAAGATGACAGCATTTGGTGCCCGGCATCAGCCCATCCGGCTGGAAGAGCTGAATCAGTCGTTGTACTTCGACGACTCCTCCCGGTTAAAACAGTTGCGGACATACCCCTACGTGCAACTGTTCGTGATTGCGTTGTTCATGGCCCTGGCATTGTTCGCACTGAACCGCTCACAGCGGGCGGAGCAAAACAAGCTGTGGGTGGGCCTCTCGAAGGAGACTGCCCATCAGCTGGGGACACCCATCTCTTCGCTCACGGCATGGATAGAATACCTGAAGCTGAAGGAGGTGGACCCGCAGTTGCTGACAGAAATAGAGAAAGATACCTTCCGGTTGCAGATGATCGCGGAGCGTTTCTCAAAGATCGGTTCGGCGCCCGATAAGCAGCCTGCCGATTTGCGCGAGGTGATCAACCATACGCTGACATACCTGGAGAAGCGCCTGTCGACAAAGATCTCCTTCTCCCTGCAGCTGCCCGATCACCCGGTGATTGTTTCGCTGAGTAAGCCGCTAATGGGCTGGGTGATCGAAAACCTCGCCAAAAATGCCGTGGATGCCATGAATGGCGAAGGGGTGGTGACCGTCTCCCTGGTGGAGAAGGGGCGACAGATTCTGCTGGATGTCTCCGACACCGGAAAAGGAATTCCCAGGTCGAAATTCAAGAGCGTCTTCTCTCCCGGTTATACCACCAAGGAGCGGGGGTGGGGACTGGGTCTGTCGCTGGTGAAGCGCATCGTGGAAGTCAATCACGGGTGGAAGATAAGCGTACTGACATCGGAACCTGGAAAAGGAACCACCTTCCGGATCGTGTTGAAAAAAAGATAAAAATCTGAAGCAGAAGAGCGCAAAATCATCCTAAGCGAATGAAAATTCGAAAAATATGGGGCGATTAATTTGTGAAACTCTATTTCAATTGCTATATTTGCGTGATTTTTTGTTTTCAAACGAGTAAAATCAAGAAGTGTGTCCGACAATAACAATAAGCTGCTGGTCGATCTGGAGGTTCGCATCAAACAGGTCATGTTTTTATGCGATTCGTTGAAAGATGAAAATGATCGCTTAAAAGCGGAGATACGGACACGGCAAAAGCAACTGGATGAAACGGTAAAAGATTTGCAGCAATTGAAAACAAGATACGATGGTTTAAAAACCGCCAGAACCATTACTGCGGCCTCGGTCGACGTGGATACGGCGAAGCTCAAACTGTCAAAACTGGTGCGGGAAGTGGATAAATGCATAAATTTATTAAAATGAGTTTTAAAAAATTTATGGGATGGGAGACGAAAAATTTTTATTAACATTAGAGGTTGCCGGCAGAAAGTATCCTTTGAAGATCAAAAAGTCAGAAGAACAAGCCTTTCGCGACGCCGTCAAAAAGATAAATACGAAAATAAACCAATACCGTGTTGCTTACGGGGGCGATAACTCCCAGCTGACAACGCAGGATTTTGTGGCAATGACCGCCATACAGGCATTGGCTGAGAATTTTTCTCTCGGTGATAAAAATAATACAAAACCCTTTGAAGATAAGATTGGTTCGCTGATCGTTGAACTGGATCACTATCTCAAAAAATAATCTGTTCGCTTCAAAAAAGAGGAGAACCGATTGACGCACCTTTCGGCACATAATTATTATGTGGTTGACTGTGTGCGATTTTTTTTAAACAGGCTATAAGCAAACAAAAACCCTCCCGTCGCGAAGAAAGTATTTACGGCAGGAGCATATAAATCAATTTTAAATTAAAGAATATGGACATAGTAATAGGAATTATCGGTTTGGCTATCGGGGCAGTAGTGGCCTGGTACATGACCGGTAAAGCTGCTAACTCCCGCGCACAGAGCATCCTGAGCGATGCCGAGAAAGATGCGGCGGTGATCAAGAAGAAGATGTTGCTGGAGGCGAAGGAAGAAACACTTTCCATGCAGAATGAAGCAGAGAAGCAGGCCAACTCCCGGTTATCGAAAATTCAGATGACCGAGAACAGACTCAAGCAACGGGAGATGACGCTGAATCAGAAGCAGGAAGAACTGAACAAGAAGACCCTCGATATCGATGAAGCACGGTTGAATCTCGCCTCCCAGCAGGAATTTATGGATAAGAAAG
Source organism: Proteiniphilum sp. UBA4084 (assembly GCA_002383605.1). Taxonomy (GTDB): domain Bacteria; phylum Bacteroidota; class Bacteroidia; order Bacteroidales; family Dysgonomonadaceae; genus Proteiniphilum. The sequence goes on from DFYK01000076.1 coordinate 5,060, forward strand.
CTGCCGAGATGGAACGTCTGCACAGGCAGTCGGTGGAAAAGCTGGAAACCATTTCGGGCCTCTCAGCACAGGAAGCCAAAGAACGTCTGGTGGAGTCGCTCAGGGATGAAGCCAAGACCGATGCCCAGTCGTACGTGAACGACATCATGGAGGAGGCCAAGATGACGGCCAACAAGGAAGCCAAGAAGATTGTGATCCAGTCCATCCAGCGTGTGGCCACGGAGACCTCCATCGAGAATTCCATCACGGTATTTCACATCGATTCCGATGAAGTGAAGGGAAGGATCATCGGTCGTGAAGGACGCAACATCAGAGCACTGGAAGCCGCTACCGGCGTAGAGATTGTGGTGGACGACACACCCGAAGCCATCGTGCTGTCGGGCTTCGATCCGGTACGCCGTGAGATCGCGCGCCTTTCGTTGCACCAGCTGGTGGCCGACGGGCGCATCCACCCTGCCCGCATCGAGGAGGTGGTGTCGAAGGTGAAGAAGCAGATCGAGGAGGAGATCATCGAGACCGGCAAACGCACCGTGATCGACCTCGGCATTCATGGCCTGCATCCCGAACTGATCAGGATGGTGGGCAAGATGAAATACCGTTCATCGTATGGACAAAACCTGCTGCAGCACTCACGTGAAGTGGCCAACCTCTGTTCCATCATGGCCTCGGAGCTGGGACTGAACCCCAAGAAGGCAAAACGGGCCGGCCTGCTGCATGACATTGGCAAGGTGCCCGACGATGAGCCCGAACTGCCCCACGCCGTACTGGGCATGAAGCTGGCAGAGAAATACAAGGAGAAACCCGATATCTGCAACGCCATTGGTGCGCACCACGATGAAGTGGAGATGACCACCCTGCTGGCGCCCATCGTGCAGGTGTGTGATGCCATCTCCGGCGCACGCCCCGGCGCAAGGCGCGAGATTGTGGAAGCCTACATCAAGCGGTTGAACGATCTGGAAAGCCTGGCGCTCTCTTACCCCGGTGTGGTCAAGACCTACGCCATCCAGGCAGGCCGTGAGCTGCGCGTGATTGTGGGAGCCGACAAGATCGATGATCAGGATACGGAAAGACTATCCGACGAAATCGCACGCAAGATACAGACCGAGATGACCTATCCCGGTCAGGTGAAAATTACCGTCATCCGCGAAACACGTGCCGTAAGTTACGCCAAGTGACTATTTCTTTACCTTTTCAACCAGCTGCTTCTCGTTGGTACCAATCACCGTCTTCAGCTCCATCTGAAGACGTTTGATCTCCTTCTCCTGGTTGTGGATGGTGGTCAGCAATGCATTCAGCTCTTCGTTGTCCACCGTATCGGGATACTGCGCCTCCACCCGGGCAATGAAATCACTCAACACGTTCATGTAGTTGTTGAATGCATCGTAGGGCGACATGTAGGGGCTGAACGGGCTCTGTCCGCCGCCGAAATGCTTGGTCGACATGTAGTAAAAGTGATCACTCGTCTGCAGGTAGAGCCAGTCGTGTTTCAGTCGCCTGTCCGTACAGAGCCTCACCCTTTCTCCCACCTTGTAGAGCGACTTCAGGGCGCTTTGTTGCAGTTTGTTTCCCAGCCAGGCGCTCACGTCCCGTTCTTCGTCGGACCAGGATATGCTGTTGGGCACGCTGATGGCGCCAACGGGCTCGTGGTTTTCCATTGCTTCGCCGGGCGTACTGAAGCCGATCTCCTGTTCGAAGGCAAAGCGCGGCAATGCTTTGATAAACTCAAAGATGCCGGTATGCGAAGGCTGGATGTTGCCCAGCGTCTCGTAATTCATAAAGAGATTAAAGACCTTCTCCTCGGGCGGCGTAGCCGCGATCCAGGAGATAAACTTCTCCGCCGTGAGGGGATACTCATTCCAGCTGTAGTTCGAAAAACGATAGGTGATGTCGTCGCTGAAACGGCTGTTTTTGAGCAGCAGCTTCAGCTTGGGCTGCGAGGCAGCCTGATACACGTAGTTGGGGCTCTTCCATCCCAGAACGTGCTTTGCCCCCTCGGTGATCATCTTTGTGTATCCCATGTCGTACACCAGCTCGGCGATGTCGTCGTTGTAGATCAGCTCGGTGTTGCGTACCACGGTCGGTTTCTGTCCGAAGAGCACCTCAATCCGTTCTGCATGGTGCTTTACCTGGTTGCGGAACTCCTCCGGATCGAAGAGGCTCGACAGCGAATGGGCGTATGTCTCGGTCAGAAACTCCACGTGGCCGGTCTTGCTCAGCTCACGAAAGCCATCGATCACCTCCGGCGCATAAATCTCCAGTTGTTCCAGCGCCATACCCGATATGGAGAAAGCCACTTTGAATTTTCCCTGATACTGATTCACCAGATCGAGCAGCATCCGGTTGGCAGGCATAAACGACCGGGCAGCAATCTGTTGCAGGATGTCTTCGTTGGCATAGTCATCGAAGTAGTAATGATCCCTGCCGATGTTGAAGAAACGGTATCTCTTTAACCGGAACGGTTGGTGAATCTGGAAATAAAAGCAAATTGTCTTCATCTCGTTATCTTGTTTTGTTATTAGTCTTGTATCTTGCATCTATCTCCCTCCCACGAGGTTGTCGTATATCTTGCGAACCTTCAGCCCGGCATCTTCCCACTTGATGTTGTCCACCTCAATTTTCCCCTCCTCCTTGAGATGTTCGGCCATGGCGGGGTAGGTGCAGATGGAATAGATGGCGTCGGCCATCGCGTCCACATCCCAGTAATCGGTTTTGATCACGTTCTGCAGGATCTCGGAGCAACCCGACTGGTATGAGATGATGCTTGGCACGTTGCATTGCATCGCCTCGAGGGGTGAGATGCCAAAAGGCTCCGACACGGAAGGCATCACGTACACGTCGCTCGATTTGAGCATCTCATACACCTGCTTGCCGCGCAGGAAGCCGGTGAAGTGGAACTTGTGGGCGATACCCCGCTCGGCCACCAGCCGGATCATCTGATCCATCATGTCGCCGCTGCCCGCCATCACGAAGCGGATGTGGTCCGTCTTGCGGATGACCTGCGTGGCCGCATCCACAAAAAACTCGGGCCCCTTCTGCATGGTGATCCTTCCCAGGAAGGTGACCACCTTCTCCTGCACGCCCGATATCCTTTCAATGGCTTCAATCTCGGGGCTGAGCGGATCCACGGCATTGTGCACCGTTGTCACCTTCCAGTAGGGCTGGTGGTAGTTTTCAATCACGGTGCGGCGGGTGAGGTCGCTCACGCAGATGATGTGGTCGCAGTTGTCCATCCCGTCCTTCTCAATGTTGTAGACAATGGGGTTTGGCTTGCCCCTGCTGCGGTCGAACTCGGTAGCATGCACATGAATCACCATCGGCTTGCCCGACACGCTCTTCGCGTGCAGCCCGGCAGGGTAGGTGAGCCAGTCGTGTGCATGGATGACGTCGAACTCGTAGGTGCGGGCAATCACGCCGGCCACAATGGAGTAGTTGTTGGTCTCCTCCAGGATGTTGCTGGGGTAGCGTCCCGAGAACTCGATGCAGCCCAGGTCGTTCGTGTGCATATAGCTGAAATCGGCATAGATATTGTCCCGCCGCCAGTAGTACTCGCGGGGGTCCATGAACTTCTCCAGCCTCGAGCGTGCCATCTCCCAGGGGATGTCGCGCCATACGATGGGCGTGGTGTTGGCGCCGACAATCCTGGCGAAGCTCTGATCTTCGTCACCCCACGGCTTGGGGATCACGAAGATTGTCTCCATGTCCGGTTGTTGCGCCATTCCTCTGGTCAGTCCATAGCTTGCCGTTCCGAGTCCTCCAAGAATATGTGGCGGGAATTCCCAGCCAAACATTAATGCCTTCATCTGTTCAATATTTGATAATTACCGATGCCTTTCGTGTGTTTTTATCCTGAATATCTCTCTCGTTACGCATAGGACCTGATGATCCGATGTGCCCTGAGAAGCTCTCCCACGCTCATGGCAAACGAATAGCCGCCATGGGCGATAAAGGGCGGACTGGGGTCGTAGAATTCCGATATGGAGCCGATGCAATCGTTCTGCATCTCCCCCTCCATCTCCGCCATGATCCGGTCGGCCAGCGACAGCCCGCTCATATGGAATACATTCAGATACGCTTCAATATAGGGGCCCAGCAGCCAGGGAAAGGCCATCCCGTTGAAATAAGCCTGTTGCTTTTCTCTCTCATTGCCGGTGTAGTGGGGATGAAACTGATCGCTCTTGGGTGAGAGTGAACGGATGCCGCAGGCGGTGAGCAGCTCCTTGGTCACAAAGTCGATCACCGATTTCTTTTGTCCCCTCTCCAGGGGAGAGTAGGGCAGTGAGACCGCGAAGATCATGTTGGGCCTCACATTCAGGTCCTTGTGATAGTCGTCCACATAATCGTACAGGTAACCTGCGCTATTCAGGAATATCTCCGTGAACGAGTTGCCTGCCAGCCGCGCCCTGCCTTCCAGCGCTTCGGCCTCGGCCATGGCGCCCGTCTCGCGGGCTATCTCTTCCGCAAACTTCAGGGCATTGTACCAGAGTGCGTTAAACTCCACGAGGAAGCCCGAGCGGGGGATCACGGGACGGCCGTCCTGCATGGCGTTCATCCAGCTCACAGCCACCTCGCGTCCGTAGGTGGAAAGCAGCCCCTCCTCCTGCCGGTAGGCCAGATTGGGATGTTTGCCCTCGAGGATGTAATCGATGATTTCAAACAGGAAAGCGCTGTATTTTACAATGAAGGACTCCTTGTACTCACGCCAGTATTGTTGCAGCGCCCACACCACCCACAACAGCACGTCGGGGTCTTCAATCTCTTTGAGGAAGCTCTTCGACGGCTTGTCGGCCATAAAGTTCCGCAGGTGGGGGATGGCCGTGTCCATGGTCTTCACAAAGTCGGGTGCCTTATCCACGGCGAGGGTGCAGCCCGGGAGTGCGATAAACTGGTCGCGCGCCCTCACTTTGAACCAGGGGTATCCGGCCAGCAGATATTGATCCTCCTTGCCGGGCATGTATTTAAACTGGTGACTCGAATTCTTCAGGCAGTTGTAAAAGTTGGAACGGGGCGTGCGGCTGTAGATCTCCAGGTCGAACTCCTTTGCCAGGTTGGCCGTATCCACCAGGATGTCGCCCGCGGAGAAGATGATCTCCTCGCCCTTCCCGATGGACATCTCGAACGTGCCCGGCACATAGAGATCCTCCTGGAAGGTGTCGCCGCTCTGCAGATCCTGCAGGTACTCAATGCCCCGGTACCAGTCGGGGTGATACATGAACTCCGGTGTTTTGTTGAACTGCATGAAGAGCTCCGGATAGCCGAAGTACATGCAGGTGCTTATTCCATTCTCCACCACACGATAGGAGCGGTCCACCTGATCGTTCTCGTGGGTGAGCTGCGATATCTTCCGGAAAGCCAGGAAAGGCTTGAACCGGATGGTTGTCGGCGAGTGGGCATCGAGCAGGGTGTAGCGTATCATCAACCGGTTCTCTTTGGAGGAGAACATGATCTCCTTCGACAGGATCACCCCCCCGATGCGGTAAATGGTCTTGGGCACACTGTCGCAGTTGAACTCCCGGATATACTTGTGTCCCTTGGGGCTGTAGTTGTCGTCGGCATAGCGGTGTATCCCCAGGTTAAACTCAGCGCCGTGCTGAACGACAGTTTCATCGAAAGAGGAGAGGATGAGGTGGTTTTCATCATCCATATAGGGTACGGGCATCACCAACAGTCCCTGGTACTTGGTTGTGTTACATCCTGATATAGATGTGTTTTGATAAGCTCCCCGTCTGTTGGTCCTGAGAACGTTCCGATAGAGGGAATACTCCAGGTTAATCATCAGCTCTTTGTCGAATTTCAGATAACTCATCGTTACATAATGTTTAGGGTAAGGTGAATGGTTGTGCAATTCCTGCGAAAGGTAATAAAATCGTCGTGATTTTACAAGCAAAATTGAGGAATAAATTCAATAATCGTATATTTGTCCCTGAAAGAGTTTACGCATCCTTTGAAGAAAATGATTGAAAAAGAGACATCACCGTTTACCCTCGAGAAGAAACGCATGTGGCTTGCGCTGATACCCTCGCTGGTTTTCGTTTCCATCGTCTGGCTGGTTTTCCTTGCCGATCAGGCCGGACTGCTGGGTGACCAGTTCTCGCAGTGGGGCATCCAGCCGGGCGAACTGCACGGCCTGAAGGGGATCATCCTGTCCCCCTTCCTGCATGCATCATTCACCCATTTGTTGTCGAATACGCTGCCGCTGCTTATCCTCATCTGGCTTCTGTTTTATTTCTACAGCAAGATAGCCCCCGCAGCGCTCCTGCTCCTCTGGATCGTGAGCGGCATCAACACATGGCTCATTGGCCGGGGAGCCATTCATGTGGGCGCAAGCGGACTGATCTTCGGCATCCTCTTTTTCCTTTTCTTCAGCGGCCTCTTCCGCGGATACATACCCCTGATAGCCGTCTCCCTGATCGTGGCTTTCATTTACGGGAGCACCGTGTGGAGCATCTTCCCCATCACCGAGCTGGTTGATCCGGCCATCTCCTGGGAAGGACACCTCGCGGGGGCAATTGCCGGGCTCTTCATGGCGATCCTTTTCCGCAAGGAGGGACCGCAAAAACCACCGGTCGTCTGGGAGGAAGAAGAGGAGGATGATGTGATGATTTGATGATGTGCCAATATGCCAATGTGCCAATGTGACTAATGTGCCGATGTGTCCGGTTTTCCCGGGTGTTCTTCTTGTCTGCACTTATT
>DFYK01000076.1:11830-13261 GCA_002383605.1 Proteiniphilum sp. UBA4084
AGCTGACCGCTGATAGCTGATCGCTGACACCTGAAAGCTGATCGCTGACCGCTGAAAGCTGAAAGCTGATCGCTAAAAAGCTTTTTTTTCAATTTTTCCCTTAAAATATTTTGTAACAACATTTTTATGTATATCTTTGTCCCGCAAAAGTATTTTTTAGTGGGCCGTTATTTAGTCACTTCACACATGTCAAGTTATTGCCTAACTCCTCTTATCGAAGAACTTCTGCAGAATTTTTTTATTTTTTTATTTTAATTATTTTACATGAACATTTTTGTAGCTGGCTTAAGTTATCAGATTACTGATGCCGATTTAAAAGAACTGTTTGAGGAGTATGGTGAAGTATCCTCAGCAAAAATTATTACCGACCGTGAAAGCCGCCGCTCAAAAGGGTACGGCTTTGTAGAGATGTCCAACGATGAAGAAGGACAACGTGCCATTGAAGAACTCAACGATGCAGAATACGACGGACGTACACTCTCCGTTTCTGTAGCTCGTCCTCGCGTTGAAGGCGAACGTGCACCCCGCAGCAACAACCGTGGTGGTGGAGGTTACGGAAATCGTGACAGGAACAGGTATTAATCTGTTTAGATTGGAAAAAATTAAAACTGCATCCCCGCGATGCAGTTTTTTTTATGCCCTCTTTTCGGGTCACCCTTTTATTGCTACCTTTGCATACACAACATTAAATGAATTTATGCCTGTTATACTCTCCATAGAAACAGCAACCCCCGTCTGCTCCTGCGCCCTGTCGCGCGACGGCGAACTGCTGGCCACCCGGGAAGATTTTCTCGGACAGTCGCACGCCTCCCTGCTGGGGCGCTTTGTGCATGAGATCATGACCATCGCCCGGGAGCGGAACCTCATGCCCGACGCCATCGCGGTGAGCAGTGGCCCCGGCTCCTACACGGGACTGCGCATCGGCGTTTCGGAAGCCAAAGGGCTCAGCTACGGGCTCAACATTCCGCTCATCGCGCTGCCCACGTCGCGCGTCATGGCCTCCATGATGCAGGAGAAGGCAGACCAGGATCTTCTGCTCTGTCCCATGATCGACGCCCGGCGCATGGAGGTGTACGCCACCTTCTACAACCATTCGCTTCAGGTGATCCGGGAAACGGCTGCCGATATCGTGGAGGAGGGAAGTTATGCCGATATCCTCTCGGCGAACCGGGTACTCTTCTTTGGTAATGGCGCCGAGAAATGCAAGATACACCTCGCCCATCCCCACGCCCTGTTTGCCGACGGGATGCATCCGCTCGCTTCGGGCATGGTCTCCCTTGCCGAACAGGCTTATGCCGCCGGTGACTTTGTCGATACCGCCTACTTCGAACCTTTTTATCTGAAAGAATTTGTGGCTACACAGCCCAAAAATAAGATCATTCACATCTAAATGCTGAAGCCCGCTTGCAACGGATCACATTGCAGGGAGGG
>DFYK01000004.1 GCA_002383605.1 Proteiniphilum sp. UBA4084
CTAAAAATTTTTGTTCATTAGAAAAACTATTTTCGGAAAGAAAAACATTCCCGTCAGATTAATTTTGGCCATTTACAGAAAATCAATTATTCATCGTATCTTTGTATCTTTGAAGAAATAAGGATATACAGATGCAATTTACCGAACTTTCACTTTGCGAACCCCTCCAGGAAGGCCTGGAAGCGATGAATTTTACAGAAATGACACCCGTGCAGGAGCTGGCCATACCGGTGATCCTGGCGAAGAAGGATGTAATTGCCTGTGCCCAGACCGGCACGGGAAAGACTGCAGCCTTTCTGCTGCCACTGCTGAACAACCTGCAGTCGGAGCCGCACGAAGATAACAAGGTGAATGCCATCATCATGGCTCCCACGCGTGAGCTGGCACAACAGATCGACCAGCAGATGGAGGGCTTTTCCTACTTCACCTCCTTCTCCTCGGTAGCCGTATATGGCGGCAACGACGGCGAAGCGTGGGACGTGCAGAAAAGAGGACTGCTGAGCGGTGCCGATGTGGTAATCGCCACACCGGGCAGGCTGCTCTCACACATCAACCTATACAACATTGATTTTTCCGGCGTTAAATATTTTATTCTGGATGAGGCGGACAGGATGCTCGACATGGGCTTCTTCGATGACATCATGAAAATTGCCAATCTTTTGCCAAAAGAGCGTCAGACTGTCATGTTCTCAGCCACCATGCCGCCCAAAATACAGCAGATGGCCAAAACCATCCTGCGCAATCCCGAGGAGATCACCATCGCCATCTCACGCCCCCCGGAAACCATCCTGCAGTCGGCTTACATCTGCTACGACGCCCAGAAGCTGGGTATTCTGAAGCAACTGTTCAAGGATAAGAAGCCCAACAAGGTAATTCTTTTCTCCGGATCGAAACAGAAGGTGAAGGATATCGCCAGAACGCTCCATAAGATGGGTCTTTCGGCAGGCGAGATGCACTCCGATCTTGACCAGGCGCAACGAAATCACGTGATGCACGAGTTTAAAAACGAAAGGGTAGACATCCTGGTAGCGACGGATATCGTGGCGCGGGGAATCGACATAGACGACATCACCCTGGTAATCAACTACGATGTACCTTACGACGCCGAAGATTACGTACACCGCATCGGCCGTACAGCGAGGGCAGGTGACACAGGCATGGCCATCACCTTTGTCTCGCCCGAGGAACAATACCGTTTTTCGTTGATCGAGAAATTTCTGCAGAAGGAGATCTACCGGATTCCGGTACCCGCTGAGCTGGGTGAAGCTCCCGCCTACAACCCTACACGGGAGAGTGCACAGCGCGGAAGAGGCGGACGCACATCAAAAGCGGGCAAAATGAAAGAGGGAAAACGCGGAGGAGGATCTGACAAATCCAAGGGTGAAGCAAGAACAGAGAGAACACCCAAACCGGAGCGACAGGAACGACAGGGAAGAAAAGAGAGACCGGCAAAACAGGAGAAACAGGAGGAGATAAGAGCAGGACAAATAGAAGAAACCGGTAAACAGCATTCGAATGAGAGCGGAAAGCAACGTTCGGATGAAAATGGAAAGTCCGGAAACCGGAGGAAAAAAGGCACCCAGGCACGGGAAAAAAATGGAGTACAATCTCAGAACAGGGAATCCCGCGAGCAAAGCACGCCACAAAGGGAGGCCGGTGAAAGGCCCAAAAAGAAAGTAATCAAGAAATCGGAGAGGTTGCAGCAGGATGGTGCAAAACAAGCTTTAGATGCCGCTGCTGCACCCCAGGAAAATACTTCCCGGACACGGGGTAATCATTCTCGTGTAAAAGGTGATAAACGGGTCGGAGAAGAAGTAAAAAGAGATAAACGAGCCGGAGAATCCCAAACAAAACCGGCGGAACCGGAAAAGAAAAAGAGATGGAGCTGGTGGCCTTTCGGCAAGAAATAAAACAGCTCCACAAATCGTTACACAGCCTGTTGCTCCTGCTCCACAAGCTCCATGCCTCGCAGAATAGCTGCTTCATTCATGGGCAGAAGCTTGTGATGCCGCTCAGGCAACGATTCCTTCAGTCCCTTCATCACGTTTTGCAGCTCTACCATGGGGGATATTTTCAACAATCCGCCCAATATAATCATGTTGAAAACCCGGGTGTTGTCCATCTTCAAGGATTCATCCATGGCATTGACCCTGTAAACATTGATATCTTTCCGCTCCACCTTTTTATGAATACCGTACCCGTCGTAGATAAGCGCTCCGCCGGGCTTTACACGCGACTCAAACTTGTCGAGTGAAGGCTGATTGAGTACGATGGCTACATCGAACTGATTCACTACAGGTGAGCTGATGGGGTCATCGGAGATGATGACCGTCACGTTGGCGGTGCCACCGCGCTGTTCCGGCCCGTATGCCGGGAACCACGATACTTCCTTCTCCTCCATCATACCCGAATAAGCGAGGATCTTCCCCATGGAGAGTACTCCCTGTCCACCGAAACCTGAAATCACTATTTCCTGCAACATACTCGTTTCCTTCTTTTAAATGTTTTTCAAATCACCGATCGGATATACCGGAAACATGTTTTCCACCATCCAGTCGTTGGCCGCGGCAGGAGTCATTTTCCACCCTGCATTGCAGGTAGAAACCACCTCCACGATGGAGGTACCTTTTCCGGCCATGGAATTTTCGAAGGCGAGCCGGATCATCCGTTTGGCCTTCTTCACGGCTGCAGTAGTGTGTACGCTGACACGGGTTGCCAGGCAGACGCCATCAAGCAGCGCCAGCAGATCAAGGATCTTTAACGGATTGCCCATGGTCTGTGTATTGCGCCCTTCGGGACTGGTGGAAGTCTTCATGTCTTTCAGCGTAGTGGGAGCCATCTGGCCGCCCGTCATTCCGTAGATGCCGTTGTTAATGAAGATGATGGCGATGTTCTCACCGCGGTTGGCAGCGTGAATGGTCTCTGCCGTGCCGATGGCGGCCAGGTCGCCGTCGCCCTGATAGGTGAACACCATCTTATCAGGCAGCAACCGCTTGGTGGCGGTGGCCAACGCGGGAGCACGACCGTGGGCTGCCTCCTGCCAGTCGATATCGATATAATTATAGGCAAAGACGGCGCACCCCACGGGGGCAATGCCGATTGTTTTCTCCTGCAGTCCCATTTCCTGAATGACTTCTGCTACCAGCTTGTGTACCACTCCGTGGGAACATCCGGGGCAGTAATGCATGTGGTTGTCGTTCATGAGCTCCGGCTTGGCATATACCAGGTTCTCCGGGCTTATTATCTGATTTTTATCCATACAATTATTTTTTGGCAAACCGGTAGACGAGATAAAACAGAATTGCCGCACCACCGAAATACCAGGTAAGCTCCATGTTCTGTGCAGACGAGAAATAGACGATAATGGTTCCAACGAATGCCAACAGGAAGAGGAGCAAAAATATGTTTCTGATTTTTGGATCCATGACAGTTGATTTTTTAGTGAACTACTTTCTCTTTTAATGACGCAAGCACCCCTTCGGGCGTGGGGACAATGCCCCCAAGGCGGCCGTAGTGGGCGACCTCTATTTGTCCGTTCACCGCCAGGCGTACATCTTCAACCATCTGGCCGGCGTTCAGCTCTACCGTGAGCATGCCTTTTACCTTGCCACCATAGGCATGCAATACTTCCGTTGGAAAGGGCCAGAGTGTGATGGGGCGCACAAGTCCCACCTTGATGCCTTCATTCCTTGCCAGATCGATTGTTTTCTGGCAGATGCGTGCAGCGGAGCCGAAGGCCACCAGCAGATAGTCGGCATCGTCACATTTTACCTCTTCATAGCGTACCTCCGTGGCTTCTGCCACCCTGTACTTGGCCTGAAAACGTTCGTTGTTCTTCTCCATCACGGCCGAGTCGAGTTCGAGTGAGGTGATGATGTTTTGTTTCCTGTCGGCTGTCTTGCCAAGGGTAGCCCAGGGACATTGCTCCCGAATCTCCTGTTCGGTCCTGCGTGGGCGCCAGGCAGGCAGCTTCACCTTTTCCATCATTTGTCCGATGACCCCGTCGGTGAGTATCATGGCCGGATTGCGGTATTTAAACGCCAGCTCGAAGGCCAGCCCTACGAAGTCGGCCATCTCCTGCACCGAGCTGGGTGCCAGCGTGATCAGCTTATAGTCGCCATGTCCCCCACCCTTTACCGTCTGAAAATAATCGGCCTGCGATGGCTGGATGGTACCCAGTCCGGGGCCGCCGCGCTGCACGTTCACGATGAGTGCCGGCAGTTCAGCTCCGGCCATATAGGAGATGCCTTCCTGTTTTAGGCTGATGCCCGGACTGGAAGAAGAGGTCATGGCATACTTGCCGCAGGCGGCACCGCCATAGACCATGTTGATGGCTGCTACTTCACTTTCGGCCTGCAGTACCACCATGCCGGTGGTCTTCCATGGGGCGGCCTCCATGAGGGTTTCTATGATTTCAGACTGGGGTGTGATGGGATAACCGAAGTAGCCGTCCACGCCGTAGCGGATGGCCGCATGGGCAATGGCCTCATTACCCTTCATCAATACTGTTTCTTCAGACATAATGCTTTTTTTATCCTATCTTTACCTTGTAGATTGTCAGACATCCATCGGGACATACATACCCGCAGTTGGCGCATCCGATGCAATCATCCTCATTTTTCAAATAGACATAATGATAACCGCGGTCGTTCACTTCGCGCGGTTCCAGCTCGAGGACGTCGGTGGGACAAGCCACCACGCAGAGATCGCAACCCTTGCAACGGTCTGTGTCTACCTCTACATAACCTTTAAATTTTGCCATTATCAGGAGTGGTTTTTAATCGATGCAAATATAACCTAAGTTTATGAGCCATTCAATTTTTCTATGTTAATTTTTTGCTATGTACTATTGCCAGTAACGCTTTTACCATCCAAAAGCTTCCTCACCCATCCAGTTGCCCTGCACTTTGAGTACCTGTTCAATCACGTCGCGCGCCACCCCCATGCCTCCCTTCCTGGGAGATATATATTTTGCGATGGCCCTGATCTCGGGAGCGGCATCGCTTGGAGCCACGGGGAGCCCTGCTTCCTGCATCACCTCATGGTCGGGGACATCATCCCCCACGAAAAGTATCTCCTCAGGCTGATAGCCTGTTTTTTGCAGGTAATGCCGGTAGTCGTTTATTTTGATGGAGGATTTCATATAGATATCGGTGATACCCAGTGATTCGTAACGCACACGCACAGCGCGGGTGTTGCCGCCGGTGATGATGGCCACCCCATAGCCGCATTTAACTGCCAGGTTCAGTGCATATCCGTCGTGAATATTGGCCGTACGCAACGGTTCTCCTTCCGATGACAGGGGGATGGTCTGACAGGAGAGTACTCCGTCGACATCGAAAATAAAGGCTTTGATCTTTTTCAGATCGTAGTTGATAACGCTCATAGGGAATGTTGGTGAATACTTGTGCTGATAAGTGTATAGAGTTCTCTCATCCGGTCGTCGGGGAGCAATGAGAGATGATGTTGCATTACCTCCTTGTCGAAACGTACGGCAGGTCCCGTCTGTGCTGCCCGTGGTGGCATCTCGGTCACCTTGGAAGCGGTTTCAAGGATAAGCGGTATCAGGACATCGAAAGATATTTCTTCCTTCTCAGTGATCTCGGAGGCCAGCGTGTACATATGATTCACGAAGTTGCACGCGTAAACAGCTGCCAGATGGAGATATCGCCGTTTGTCTCCCGACAGGTAATGAATATTGCGGGTGAGGGTACCGACCAGTTCTTCGAGCAAATGGATCACAGCGGAGTTGCTTCCCTCAATGAAGACAGGGATGGTGGTAAAATCAACTTTCCGCTGTTTACTAAAGGTCTGTAAAGGGTAGATTACCCCGTGTTTGGCATTGCGAGCGGCAAACAACTGCATGGGCAGGCTTCCGGCGGTGTGCACCCAGACACCTCCTGCGTGTGGCATCTCCTGAACGACGGAAGGAAGGGCATCGTCCTTCACAGAAAAGATATAGAGTTGTGCCGCAGGGCTGATCTGTGCCAACTCATTTACCGCCTCAGCCCCTGTTCTGGCAGCAAGCAGTGCGGCATTTTCCATGGTCCTGCTGTATACCTGAACAATGGTGTGACCCGCTGCCCTGCATGCTTCGGCGAGATGTGTCGCCAGATTTCCTGCTCCTATAAAAACAATGTTCATCGTTACCTTTTTCTCGTTCTCAGGTGCCTGCCATTTCCATCCATCCGGCTGTCTGTTTTATATTGAGCTGATACTTCAAGCCAGGCGCCTGTTTTACTCCGGTTGATGGATAGTTACTTTTATCCCGATTTTCTCGATACCGGACAAGGGGTCTGCATCCATCACTTGTCGCAACTTTATCACGTAGCGGGAAGCAGTGTCAAGAGGAAGCGACCGGAAGAGTGGCTGCGACAACTGGTTTAATCCACCTAATCCATTACCCAGCCACCGGCCATAGTCGTCAGCAATGCGAAAATGCAATGTATCGTTCTGCAGGAGCGTGTCGGTCAGATTGTGGGTTACCTGCATCCAGACATCACGGTAGGGATAGGCCCCGTTGGTGGATATCTCGATGGAAAAATCGTACCGCTCCCCCGCCTGCAACTTCAGGGAGTCCATATGGAACTGCATCGTGCTGTCGTGATACCACCTGCCCTTGTCGATATGCTGAAAGCGGTAGTACACCTCCCCTTCCGCACAGGACAGCAAAAGGGCGAAGAGCAGTAACAGGGGATAGAGGCGGCTGTTACGCATCCTTCTCACCGGACTTACCGGTCGGGCGCTCATCCTGTCTGTTTTTGTTTCCCTGCGACTGATCGGGACGTCGGCGGCGGGGTTTTCTTTTTTTGTTTGTCTGATTTTTCCGGTCGTCATCAAAACGGGTGATACTTTGATTTTCAAGGATATCTCCTCCTGCAAAGGTTTTCTCATTCCGGGTTTTGTCATCCCCGTCAGCGATCAGCCTGAGCGGTTTCTGTCCTTTTTTATTCATCGCGATGATCTCGAAGACCCGGTCTTTGGAGACCGTCACCAGGTTGCTGGCATTGAACTTGTCGGAGGAATAGGTCATCAGGCCCGCGAAGATATCGGTCTTGAAATGGTAGAAATCGGCATCTTTTGTCTGCAGAATGATTTCCCGGGAAGGCAGGCTACGCTGTGCTTCCACGTAAGCATCCACCTCGTAGTTCAGGCAGCATTTCAGCTTGCCGCATTGTCCGGCCAGTTTCTGCGGGTTGATGGATATATCCTGGTAGCGTGCCGAAGAAGTGGAGACGGAAACAAAACTCGGCATCCATTTGCTGCAACACATTTCGCGTCCACAGGGGCCGATACCGCCTATGCGGCCTGCCTCCTGGCGGGCACCGATCTGCTTCATCTCAATCTTGACCCTGAACTCGCTGGCCAGTACTTTGATCAGCTCGCGGAAATCGACCCGTTCATCAGCGATATAGTAAAAGATGGCTTTGTTACCGTCGCCCTGATACTCCACGTCGCCGATCTTCATCTGCAGCCCCAGCTCCTCGGCGATCTGACGGGAGCGAATCATGGTAGGCTGCTCGCGCGCTTTTGCCTGCTCATACTTCTCCAGATCGGCAGGCCGGGCAATGCGATAAACCCGTTTAAGGCCACCATTGGCCTCTTCACGGAAGTTGTATTTCTTCATCTGCAGCTCTACTAGCTTGCCGGTGAGCGTCACCGTGCCGATGTCATGGCCCGGGGTAGACTCCACGGCCACCAGGTCTCCCAGCTGCAGCTCCAGGTCGTTGCTATTGATAAAATAACCCTTGCGGGTATTTTTAAACTGAACCTCCACCATCTTCGAGAGGGCCTGAAACTCCGGGAAATCGTGCAGCCAGTCGTATATGTGGAGTTTGTTATTATGGGGTGTGCAGCCTTTGCAGCTTTTTGTATTTCTTACGGTGACCGTCTTCAGTGGGACGATATCGGCCATTTTATCTGATAAAACTTCTTTGTCCATATATATTAATTCGCTTTTCGATGAACGATGGGCGAGACTTTTTGATTTTTAATTGGTAATGAGCATGCAAGTTACTAAATTATTTTCTGAATAACACGGTAACTTTTAAACAAAGATCAAGGAAAATAATCTTTGCATTGCCGTTTTGTTCAATCTGTCGATGTGCGAGCGAAAATTCCTCATTGAAAGCCTCTATGTTCCGCTCGTTGATGTAAGGAGAGAAGCGCTCCCCAAATTGCTGTTCTTCCTCGTTGAGGTAGACCATGGCAGGCTCACCAAGGTTACTGATGAAGTACTCACGAAACATGCGTAGTGAGTACAGGAGATAGCTCTTCTGCATTTCGCGGCCGATGCCTGCCAGTTCGTTCGCTGTTTCCTTAATGGCTTTGATGTTGCCCGATACCGATGTGCGCATCATCTTCACAAACAGGTCAAAAAAATAGCGATTCTCTTCGGAGGAGGTGATCAGTTCGATGGCTTTGGTGAAGCTGCCGTTGGCAATGTGTGTATACATTGCGGCATCTGCCTGCTCCAGGTTATATTGCTGCTCTATAGCTGCTGTCATCTCACGCTCTTCAATGGCACGGATATGGATCGGCTGGCAACGGGACCAGATGGTCTGCAGCACATTTTCCCGGTCTTCCGACACAAGCAGGAACACCGTATGTTGGGGCGGTTCCTCGATCATCTTCAGCAGCTTGTTGGCACAGGCGTCGTGCATCTTTTCAGGCAGCCAGACAATCATGATCTTGTAGGGAGCTTCATAGACCTTGAGGTTCAGTTTGCGGATGATCTCGTCGCTCTCTTTGGAGTAGATGATTCCCTGTGCATTTTCAGCCCGGATGAAGCCCAGCCACTGGTTAAGGTTGAAGTAGCGGTTTTGCGACAGAAACTCGCGCCACTGTGGCAGGTATTCGTCACTCACCTTCGACTTGACCACGGGGAAGACAAAGTGCAGGTCAGGGTGAGCCAGCTTATCAAACTTGTGACAGGAGGGACATTTGCCGCAGGCATCTTCGGCACCGCGGTTCGCACAGTTGAGATAGCGAGCGTAGGCGATGGCCAGTGGCAGCTTTCCCACCCCTTCGGGACCGTAAAAAATGCGGGCATGGGGTACCAGCCCCTGTTGCACGGAGTGGATGAGATGCTGTTTTACATCGTGGAGCCCTATGACATCGCTGAAGTACATCAATAAATTTCGCTTGCTACCTTGTGTACACTCTCTGTAGCCATCAATGCATAAAAATGAATGCCGGGGACGTTGTGTTGCATGAGCTCCCTGCATTGCGCGATACACCAGGCTACGCCCACTTCTTTGGTATCTGTATCGTCTTTGCAGTGGCGAAGCTCCTTCTCCAGGTCGGCCGGAATATCGGAACGAAAAACCTTTGGCAGCACAGTAAGCTGGTTCTTCAGATGGATGGGTTTAATTCCCGGAATGATGGGAACGGTGATGCCGGCCGCACGGCAGCGGTCGACAAAAGCAAAGTACTTACTGTTGTCGAAAAACATCTGTGTGACGAGATAGTCGGCACCCTTATCAACTTTCATTTTGGTATAGAGGAGCTCCGACTCCATGTTGGGCGACTCCTCATGCTTCTCCGGATAGCAGGCCATACCATATGTGAAAGGTGTATCTGGTGGGGTGAAGGTGGAGCCGTCGTAAGCAATGCCTTTGTTGAAGTTGTTCACCTGCTCCTGAAGGCCGGTGGCGTGCAGGTGAGAATCCATTTTCTTCTGTTCGACATCCAGCTTCTTCGTGTCTCCCCGCAGCAGCAGCAGGTCGGTCACTCCCAGGAAAGAGAGGTCGATCAGTGCATATTCGGTCTCTTCCTTTGAGAAGCCCTGAGAGATGATATGGGGAATGGCTTTGATGCCATACTTGTTTTGAATGGCAGCAGCAATGGCCACTGATCCGGGCCGCTTACGCACATTCACCTTGCGGTAGACCCCCTGTTCATCTTCCTTATATTCGTTCTCGCTATGATGCGTGGTGATGTTGATATATTTGGGATCGAACTCCTTCAAACGATCTATCGTATTGAATATCTGTTGAATGCTATTTCCTTTCAGCGGAGGCAGCAGTTCAAATGAGAAGGCTGTTTTACCTTCCTGGTTGAAAAAATCCGAGATCTTCATGTTACATTCTCTTTCCTGGTTGAATTCGCAGGTACCTGCCTAATTAAATATTGCCCTGATCACATCCATGCCGTTTGCGTAGAGCACGAGGCCCAGCAACAGGATCATGCCTGCAACCTGTGCATACTCCATAAACTTCTCGTTGGGTTTGCGCCGCACGATCACCTCGTAGATGAGGAACATCACGTGTCCGCCGTCGAGCGCCGGGATGGGGAGTATGTTCATGAAGGCAAGGATTACCGAGAGGAAAGCTGTCATCATCCAGAATGCCTGCCAGTTCCACTGTGCAGGGAACAGATTTCCGATGGCACCAAAGCCGCCAAGTGAGGAGGCTCCCTCCTTGGTGAATACATATTTGAATTGGGCCACATAGTCTTTCAGTGTCTGAATACCCATCCGGGTACCGGCCGGGAACGATTCAAAAAAACCATAGGTACGTGTCACAGTCCGATAGACCTGGGCGGGCCCCATGGCGTAGAAGCCCAGTGTTCCGGCGGAATCGACCCGTATGGCGGTGGTATGCAAGGTGCCGCTGCGATAGTAATCGAGGGAGACTTCGTCGTTGCGGTTGTTGTCGAGTATCGTGCGCAGATCAGCAAACAGGGGCGTTGCGGTGCCGTTTATACCGACAATGCTGTCGCCGCGTACCAATCCTGCCTCCCGGGCAGCACTCCCCTCCATGGTTTCATTTACCACGGCCGGTACACGGTAGTTGGCGAATCCCTCCTTATCAGCCAGCAGGTTCTGCATCAATGTTTGGGGAATGGAAAGTGCCACTTCCTGCCCGTTGCGCAGCACGGTGACTGTGGATGCATCTGTCACATCGAGCAGGGTGCGTACACCGAAGCGTTCCAGCTCCGTGTCGTCGGCCCGCAGCAGAATATCGCCATCCTGAAAACCGGCATTTTTGGCTGCCTGACTAAACTCCATGCCCTGCGTCACATTTTTGAGCGGGAGGTAGGTATCGTTCCAGGTAAAGAGCACCATGGCGTAGATGAAAAATGCCAGCAGCAGGTTGAAGAGTACACCGGCGACCATCACCAGCAGGCGCTGCCATGCCGGTTTGGAGCGAAACTCCCAGGGCTGGGCCGGCTGTGCCATTTGCTCCTTGTCCATTGACTCGTCGATCATCCCGGAGATCTTCACGTAACCACCGAGGGGGAGCCAGCCAATACCATATTCGGTATGGCTGTTTTTGGGTTTGTATCTGAAAAGTGCGAACCAGGGATCAAAGAAGAGATAAAATTTCTCTACCCTGATCTTGAATATCCGCGCGAAAATATAGTGGCCGAACTCGTGTACTACGACCAGTATGGATAAGCTCAAAATGAGCTGAAGCGCCTTGATTAGAAAAGTTTCCATTATATGTTTCTACTTGTTGTTATTTTTCTTATTCTAAAACTGATTATATCTCTTTATCTTTTTATTTACCTCTTTACCGCTGTTATTAACACCACTCTCCTACCTATTTTTCCAAACCGTTGTCACTAATACAACTCCATTACTGGAGCTGATAGCCGACACCTGACACCTGAAAGCTATTCCCCTTACCGCTACCCTTAACAACATTGCTCAGCCAAAGCTGAAAGCTGATCGCTAATAAGCTGAAAGTTGACTGTTTATCATCTCCCTTACTTCCCGGTCACTCTGCAGATAATCGTCGAGCGAAGGCTCCTTCACAAAGGAAGCCCGCTGCATTGACTCTTCAATCAGACGGCTCATCTGCATAAAGCCGATGCGTTCCTTCAAAAAGAGAGATACCGCCATTTCGTTGGCCGCATTAAGGATGCAGGGCATGTTTCCTCCGGCACGGACAGCCTCATAAGCGTAAAGCAGATTCGGGAACTTTTCCGTGTCGGGCTTTTCGAAGGTCAGTTGTGCCAGCTCAATGAAGTTCAGCGGCGCGATGCCGGATGCCAGCCGTTGGGGATAGGAAAGAGCATACTGAATGGGCAGACGCATGTCGGGCTGCCCCAGCTGTGCCGTTACCGAACCATCTTCGAACTGTACCATGGAGTGGATGATAGATTGTGGGTGCACCAGCACCTCTATCTGATCGGGTTCCACACCGAAAAGCCATTTGGCTTCGATCATCTCGAACCCCTTGTTCATCATTGTGGATGAGTCGATGGTCACCTTGTCGCCCATGCTCCAGTTGGGGTGTGCCAATGCCTGAGCTCTGGTTACCGTCTCCAGTGCAGCCTTTGAATATGTTCTGAAGGGGCCTCCGGAGGCTGTGAGCAGAATCTTGTCTATCTTGTTGTTACCCTCACCGTTGAGACACTGAAAGATGGCCGAATGTTCCGAGTCGACCGGCAAAACGGCACTCCGGTGTTTCAGCGCCAGGGAGGTAATCAGCTCTCCGGCGACCACCAGAGTTTCCTTATTGGCCAGGGCGATTGCTTTCCCTGCCATGATGGCCCGAATGGTGGGTTTCAGTCCGCTGAAGCCGACCATGGCCGTGAGCACCATATCAATCTCTGCATCCTGCACCACCTCTTCAATTGCGCTGCTGCCGCACCACACCTTGATGGGCAGGTCACTCAGGGCCTCCTTGAGCTGTGTGTAATGCGACTCGTTCGCGATCACCACCACCTCGGGAAGGAAGGTACGTGCCTGCCGGATAAGCAGTCCTACCTGGTTGTTGGCGACCAGGGCATAAACGGCAAACCTGTCGGAATGCCGTGATATAACGTCCAGTGCCTGTGTCCCGATAGAACCGGTTGAACCCAATATGGCGATGTTTCTTTTTCTTACTTCCATTACCGAAAGTTGATTGACCCGTAAAACGTGCAAAGATAATAAAAAAAAACGGCTAATTATCCATGAATCGGGAGATCTGCTGCAATGCCTCACCGATGCTGTGTGTCACCACAGACTCATCTTCGCAGGTGACAACCCAGCAGCGTTGTTCTTCATCTACCTGCAGCCCTACGGACGCTGCGGCTGAGATTCTGAATCCCTTGCGTGTAAGTGCCTTGGTGGTCCAGCGTGCCATCAGGCTGCCGGGATGCTGCACCCGGGTGGTGATTGATTTATCGAGAAGTTTCTGTACGACAAAGCTGCCGTATTCTTTATCAAATTCATAGGATGGATGTTGAAAGACCCTGTCGAAGATGCCATTGAGGACCATATCTTCGGGAACCCCCACGTTGACGCCCTTCTCCTTCTCCATAAGCCACAGTTTGTCGGCCACCTGCATGGCTGTCTCCAGCTCATGGGTAGATATAAAAATGGTCTTACCCGTTTCCCGTGCCAGCTTTTGCAGCAGAAGCAGGATGTTGATGCGGTTGGGAAGGTCGAGGTGTGAGGTCGGTTCATCGAGCAGGATTACCGGCGTATCCTGTGCCAATGCGCGTGCAATGAAGACACGTTGCCGCTCGCCGTCCGACAGTTCATGTATGTTCCGGTGTTCAAACCCGTTGAGATAGGTTATCTCGATGGCTTCACCGATGATGCGGTTATCTTTCTCAGAGAGGCTGCCCAGCCATCCCGTGTAAGGATCACGTCCAATGGAAATCAGCTCCCGTACGGTAAACGATGCAATCGGCTGCTGCTCTGTGAGCACCACCGAAAGAAGCTTTGCTCTCTTACGGGTAGAAATCTCCGACAGGTTTTCACCCTTGAGCAGCATACTCCCCTGCAGGATGGGCTGCAGGCAGGCAATGGAGCGCAGGAGGGTTGACTTGCCACATCCATTTTTACCGATCAGCGCAATCAACTCCCCTTCTTCTGCCGTGAGGGAGAGCGCGGACTGTACAACCTTTGTCCCCCGGCCGGCCGGATAACCGACGCTGACATCTGAAAGCTGGAGAAAGTGCATCTTATTTCTGATTCCCTGGGCAGGCATGCGTTGTTTTATTCATTGGTCAGTCCTTCCGGGAGGTACATTTCAAGAAGTTTTTTTTCTTCATCTACAGCCACAATAAAATCTTCTGTAGCTGGTATCAGAAGCTCATCTTCGTCATGTTGTACAACAAACAGCACATTAATTGTCGAACTGTCCACTTCACGGATAACACCGATTGTCTCGCCATGCTGATCCACGATGGAGTATCCCACAAAGAATTCCCAATCGTCGCTGTTCTCTCCAGATTCCTCACTCACGGCTTCTCGCGGAAGAAAAACCTCCGTATTTGCATAGCGTGAGGCTTGCTTTTCATCGTTTACATCTTCGAACTTCACCCGTGCAGAGACATCCGTGGTAAAGGTGAACTCCTCCACAAAAAACGGCACCGGGATACCCTCTATTTCCAGAAAATAGAATTCCGTATCGACTTCGGCGTATTCTGCCTTGCAGAAAAGAATGATAATCTCTCCCCTGATACCATAAGGTTTCTGCGTACGTCCTACCTGAAGGTGATCACCTACGGAGATCATATGCGTTATTTTTTACGTTGATATTTGATATTCTTGA
Organism: Proteiniphilum sp. UBA4084; assembly: GCA_002383605.1. Lineage (GTDB taxonomy): Bacteria > Bacteroidota > Bacteroidia > Bacteroidales > Dysgonomonadaceae > Proteiniphilum. The sequence goes on from DFYK01000004.1 coordinate 14,499, forward strand.
GCTTGTCGCGACTGTTATTGCTCAACTTTACGTCGGGGATGGAGTGTGTGTCGGTACTCATTTTTATTCTTCCGTCAGACATGTCATTCAGATCATGAAAAATTTTCTCATCATCGGCCTCCTTGTTCCACTGCGTATAAGAGCGCTTCATCTGGCTTAGCAGCATTTTCAGGAGATGATCTTTCTTATCGTCTTCCTCCATGTCGGCCGCAATTTTAATCATCCGCTCCAGAAGCTTGCCGTAATGACGATACCGCATGGTGGGCCTGCTGTAATCGAGATGACCGGGAGCATTGTATAACTCCTCACGTGTAATCACCTCGTAGGGATAATCTATCTCCAGTTTGAAGTCGGACATGATGGCAAGATGATCCCAAAGGATGTGTTTGAAGTTGTTCACATCACGCAGGTGGGGAAACATGTTCCCCATGATGTCGATGACAGTGTAAGCACATTTCTTCCGTTCGGCCGGGTCTTCTATCAGGACGCAGTGATCCACCATGTTCTGGATGTTTCTCCCATATTCCGGCAAGAGTAGTTTTTCTTTTTGGGTGTTGTATTGCATTTGTATTTCGTATAATTTTTTAGCGATCAGCTGTCAGCGTACAGCTGTCAGCTTCAGTTATCTTAAATTGTCTATTTCAGCGGTTTGCTTTTAGGATTCAGGAGTCAGCTGTCAGCTGTCAGCTACGGTAGTGAAAGCTTGTCGGAGACAGCGGTTGTCAAGTAAGCGGTCAGTCAAAACTAATCCCTACACCGCTGTATTTTACAACATTCTACAACCGGAGCTGATTCCTGATTCCTGAAACCTGACCCCTATTTCACACCAGCCCCACTCCCGGAGCTGACTCCTGAATCCTGACAGCTCTATCTCACTTTGAGCCGATCACCTTCTTGGGGAACATATTCATAACTTTTTTTGCTCAGGCGGTAAAGGTTTCTCAGACTGATGCCATATTTCTGTGAGATGCTGTACATCGATTCACCCACCTGTACCGTATGATACTCGTAGGGTTTATCGGCACGTGCCTTTTTCTTCTGAAAATAGACGATGTCGCCTTCACTCAGCGGAAAATCTTCGGGCACCTCATTGTACTTCAACAGTTCTTTTTCGCTGAATCCAAACTCCCGGGCGATGCTGGCGAACGAATCCCCAGTTACGGCAATCACATAGACCAGACCGTGGGTGATGTATGGCTGGTGTGTCCACGTCACCTGCGCCGTTTCCCTTGTCCGCCGCGACTGCCGTTCACTGAGGCTGACTCCCCTGCGGTATTTCCTGTCATCGAACCGATAGAGTTCGTAATCTTCGATGAGCTTAATCAGCTTGTTGGCATATGCTCTGTCGGTAGCATAGCCCAGTTTCTGCAGTCCCCGGGCCCATCCTTTGTAATCGGTTATGGACAGTTCAAACAGCGTCCGGTATCGGCCACCACTGACCAGAAACTCGGAATGATCCTGGTATGAATCTTCTACCTGATCGTATCTGCGAAAACAGTCGTCGGGCAAATCATCAGCAGCATATACCGATGGGCCGTTCCAGCCACGGTGACACTTAATTCCGAAATGGTTGTTGGAACTTCGTGCCAGATCACTCAACCCGGCTCCCGACTCCAATAAACCCTGTGCAAGGGTGATGGATGCCGGAATTTCGTAACGCTCCATATGGGTAATGGCCAGATCGCTGTACCGGTCGATGTAATCTTCGTATGTTTTCACCCGCTGTTGTGCGGAGAGCTCAGTAGCGACAAAGAAAAAAGACAGAACGACAAAGAACGATAAAATATGGCTATATTTGCGTAACAAAATCTGCATGAGGATATGAGAGAAATCAATTTAACCACAAAGATAGCTGTTTATCTGTTAGAGGAATGCTCTGAAGTGGAAAAAAAATTAATTGAAGCAGCAAAAAACGCCACAACAAAAGCTTACGCACCCTATTCACAGTTCAGGGTGGGCGCAGCAGTATTGCTGGAGAATGGTGAGATGATCGCGGGAAACAACCAGGAGAACGCCGCCTACCCTTCTGGTTTGTGCGCCGAACGAACCACGCTTTTCTTTGCCAACGCCACCTTTCCCGATCAAAAAGTGGAAGCTATCGCCATTGCCGCCTGGCACAACGGACAGTTTACCCATGACGTCATCACCCCTTGCGGTGCCTGCAGACAGGTACTGCTGGAGGCCGAAAATCGATTTCACTCCCCCGTGAAGGTATTGATGTACAGCGAAGAGGGCATCTTTGTGGTGCAGGCTATCAAAGACTTGTTACCCCTCAGCTTTGGAGATGAGATGCTGAAGTAATAAATGCTCCCTTCAGAAGGAAGCTTCATACAAGGTGACCAGATACCACTTTTTATTGATCAATGAAAAGTAGTAATCGGCATAGATACCGTTGTTGATGCCGCGCAATTCCACGATGGCCGTATCGTTATTGAAGCGTACCACCTGATAGTACTGGTCGTATGGACGTGTCAGGTAAGTGCTGTCGTAGGTGAGATCAAGCATCTCCCAGTCATATTTTCCGATAGAATCACGCATTGGCGCCATTCCCTCATGTCCTGTATCCGGCACAATGACGCTGATGGGAAATTTAATCCGTTCAAACTGAAATGATTCTTCGGTGCTGAATCTGTGAATGAAATGGTCGAACTCCTCCTTACCAGAGGCAGTCAGATCATCGGGATTGCTACCAAGAGCCTCCCTTTCCAACTTTTCTTCACCCTGTTCCACGTTCTTCTTGCCCGAACCCTGAGAACAGGAGATGAAAAGAAAGATAAATAAACAGGGAATGATAAGACCTTTTGGTTTCATTCTTTTTTTATTTAATATTCGCTTTAAATGCCGTTGAGTGGATCGGTTTTGGAATGCCTTTGTGCACCTCTCACTGGCAAATAACCTATTCAGATGCAAAGGTATAAAAAAAGTTGATACACAAACAGTAAAGCGATAATTTTCGATAAAAGAAAATATCGCTATCTTTGTTTTATTAAAGCGACGTCAGATGGATCTTTTAGATAAGATTAATGATTTATTTACCCTACAACAGGAACAATGGCCACAATTGAAAACAGCAATCGGCCAACGGGACATGATAAGGGAAAAGGTGTTTTCCTGGGGAGATGACTTCCGGGCGACAGTACAGTACAATCCCGCCAGGATCGTATCCACAGGGGCCGGCATCGATCAGAAAACAATCGAAAAGCGGCCCTGCTTCCTTTGCGAGGAAAACAGACATCCTCTGCAGAAGGGTATTCCCTTTTTGGGAAAATATGTTATACTCTGCAATCCATTCCCCATCCTGGAAAATCACCTCACCATTCCACTCCATTCTCATGTGCCCCAGCGAATCAGAAGAAAAGCGGGCGACATGCTTTCACTGGCAGAACAATTGCCGGGCTATGTGGTTTTTTATAACGGCCCCCGCAGCGGTGCCTCCGCACCCGATCATTTTCATTTACAGGCGGGTCTTCGGACCGCTGTCCTCATGCAAGGAGATCACGCACTCCGTACCTGCATGATGATTGAAAGCACCGACAAGGAGGAGGTGGAAGAACTGTTTGAAGATGTATATCAATATCTTCATCATTTACAACCGAATGAAGAGGAGCCGATGATGAACGTGATTGCCTTCACGGAGCAAAACCGTTATAAACTGCATCTGTTTCCGCGCAAGGCCCATCGTCCCCGGCAATATTTTGAAGAGGGACACAAAAAGCTGATGATCAGTCCCGGCGCACTCGACATGGCCGGGTTTATCATCACCGTTCGGGAAGAAGATTTTAACAAGATCGGACCTGACGATATCGAAGATATTTACGCCCAGGTATCATTGTCGGTGATATAGGAATCAGGGGTCAGATGTCAGGAGTCAGGAATCAGGGATCAGGAATCAGCTCCGGTTGTAGAATGTTGTAAAATACAGCGGTGTAGGGATTAGTTTTGACTGACCGCTAACTTGACAACCGCTGTCTCCGACAAGCTTTCACTACCGTAGCTGACAGCTGACTCCTGAATCCTAAAAGCAAACCGCTGAAGGTAAAAACATTGCTTCGAAAAAGCTGAAACCTGAAAGCTGATTCCTGAAACCTAAAAAGCTGATCGCTGAACGCTGACAGCTGAACGCTAAAAAAAACATATGGAAAATTCAGAAATTATTTTACTCAACATCAACGGGGAGGACAAACAGGGGCTGACGGCAGCCCTCACTGAGATACTGGCGAAGCACGGCGCCTTCATCCTCGATATAGGCCAATCGGATATTCACAGGAACCTGTCGCTGGGTATCCTGTTCAAGTCGATGCACAACAACTCAGGTGATATCCTGAAGGATCTGCTGTTCAAAGCGTACGAGATGGACGTAAACATCCGTTTTACGCCGATCACGGCAGAGCGTTATTCCAACTGGGTGAACATGCAGGGCAAGAACAGATACATCATCACGCTGCTGGGAAGAATACTGACTGCCAAGCAGATTGCGGCCGTATCCCGGATTATTGCCGAGCAGAACCTCAACATCGACAACATGATCCGGCTCACGGGACGCATACCGCTCAATGAGGAGGAACGTGCTGCTAAGTCGTGCGTGGAACTGTCGGTGCGGGGCACGCCAAACGACCGGCAGCAGATGCAGCGATCGTTTTTGGAACTCTCCTCTTCGTTCAACTTCGACATCTCTTTTCAGGAGGAAAGCATGTATCGGCGCATGCGGCGGCTCATCTGTTTCGACATGGACTCCACGCTCATACAGACGGAGGTGATTGATGAACTGGCAGAAAGAGCGGGGGTGGGTGAGCAGGTGAGGGCTATCACAGAATCGGCCATGCACGGTGAGATCGATTTTGAGGAGAGCTTCAGGCAACGTGTGAAGCTGTTGAAGGGGCTTGATGTCTCGGTGATGAGAGAAATCGCCATGAACCTGCCCATTACGGAGGGGCTCGACCGGTTGATGAAGGTGTTGCAAAAGGTAGGATTCAAAACAGCAATTCTCTCGGGAGGATTCACCTATTTCGGGAATTATCTGAAAGACAAATATGGTTTCGATTACATGTATGCCAACGAGCTGGAGATTGAAAACGGAAAGCTGACCGGCAATTATGTGGGAGATGTGGTCGACGGCAAGAGAAAGGCTGAGCTGCTACGGCTCATTGCCCAGGTGGAACGGATCGACCTGCGGCAGGCAGTGGCCGTGGGTGACGGAGCCAACGACCTGCCCATGCTGGGTATCGCCGGACTGGGTATCGCCTTCCATGCCAAACCCAAGGTAAAGCAAAACGCGGAGCAGTCACTCTCGACTGTCGGTATCGACGGCATCCTTTACTTTTTAGGATACAAAGACTCCATGCTCGACAGCAAAATACTGAATGGTTAAAATAAGGTAAGATGACGCACGCCTGAGAACATCTAAAAAACTGATAATAATGGATTTTGTAGATATACTATTAAACCGCATCGACGGTGAACCGGAACACAAGGGAGCAGCACACGCGCTGGTCTGTTTCACCAGGATCGAAACAGGCAAAAGACTGTGCAAGCTGGCATCGGAAACAGTGCTTCCTAAAACGGAAAAAACGTCGATCACCTTGTTGTACTTTGTTCACAATACGCAGGAGCTGATGCAGGATGAACCGGCGGAAATGTTGCAAAATAGGTTGCTGGCCAATTTTAAGCCAAACGGTGAGAAGAGTAAAATCACCATGCGGCTGTTTATCAGGGAACAGGACGCGATGGTCAACGAAATCCGGAAAACAGCCGACGAGCAGGGTAGCAACCTGTTGCTAATTGGGCTGGATCATGATGAAATAGACCTTAATGAAGCAGAGAAGTACGTACGGCTGAAGAATGACCCGACAAATTCTGAAGCTGTCATCCTGGATCAAATGGGCGAGAAGGAATCAGAGACGCTGAAACAGGTGTCATCCCTGCTGGAAAGGAACAGGATACCGACGGGCATCTTCCTCGATAATGGCCTTGCAGAAATAAACCAGATTTTTATTCCCGTACTCTGTAAAGCCGATATGCATATCTTTACCTTTATTTATCAGACTGCTCTGAAGGAAAATGTGCAGATCATGGTATGGGATGCGGTGGGAATCATTCAGTCGGGGCCCAAAATGCAGAAACTGTATCAGTTCATCGTCAAAAAGAGCGACGGACGGGTACACCTCTGGGACAATAACAAAAAGATTGAAAAGGAGTTTATACGGACTCAGGATCTTCTCATCACCGGTATCGACGGATGGAGCAGGCTTGTCGACACTCCCCTTACCTGGAAAGATTCACTTCCTTCCACACTGATCATCAAGGATTCATCAAACTGAAACATTATGCAATCGACCGACACCATAACCAAATTAAAAGTAATCCATTCTCACATCGAGCAACGAGATTTGAAGCAAACAATTGAAGGTGTCAAGGCTCTTGCTTCAATGTCGCAACAATGGGCCATTACCGAAAAAATATCAGAACTGGAAACCAATTATCAGTACATGCTCCACTACCTGATTGAAGGGAAAAAGGATCCTGAGCAACAGCATATTTACGAGAAGCTGATCCGCGATCTCTATATGGTTGCCGACGATGCAGCCGAGCATCTGCTCCTGCAGGAGAGTTCTGCCCTCTTCTTTGAAAGGTCGCGCCAACAGCAGGTACGGCTCCCACTTTCTATGGATGAATACCGGAGCATCATAACCCGTCAGGCGGACACCTTTTCTTTTATCAGCCTGCTCGAAGAGGGTGAAGAGAAGGACCGCCGCCTGAAAGAAAATGAGCTGACACACGAAAACACACTGCAGGATCTCTTTTACAGCCTGTTTGTATCGCCAAGGGCCAATACTGACCTGATCGCCTCCTACCGGGCTTTTATGGATGACGACCTCATTCCGGTATACGACAAAAGTGTGTTCCTCTCTGCACTCACCATGAACCTGCTGCAACGCTTCGATGCTGCCAAGGTGGAACTGCTCCTCGATGTATGCGGCCGCCCCGACCCGGAGCTGGCTACACGTGCCATCATCGGCATCATTCCCATCTTCCAGACCTATACTGCCCGATGGTCGCTCTATCCCGAGTGCGGCAACAGGCTGAAACTGTTGTCGGACGACAAGCTGTTTAACCGGCGCTTTGTAGCAGCCATCATCGGCTTCATTCAGGCACACGAAACGGAGAAGATCACCAAAAGGCTCACTGAGGAGATCCTCCCGGAGATGATGAAACTGAGCCCGATGATCGGCAAGAAAATAAACCTCGATGAGTGGATGGGCGAGAGCGGACTGGATGAAAAAAACCCCGAATGGCAGAAGATACTCGATGAAAGTGGGCTGACAGATAAGCTACAGGAGTTTTCCGAGCTGCAACTCGAAGGCGCCGATGTGTTCCACTCCACCTTCTCCAACCTGAAGTCCTATCCCTTCTTTCAGGAAATGAGTAACTGGTTTCTGCCTTTCAATCCCCGGCATAGCAGCATCAGACAGCTTTTCTCGGACAAGTCTGAAGGCGCTTCACTAATCGAGACCATGCTCCGCTCGTCGCTGATCTGCAACTCCGACAAATATTCATTCTGTTTCAGCGTCATGATGATGCCGGAAAACTATCGCCGCATGATGATTACACAGCTGGGTGCCGAGGGTGAGGAACTCACAAAGATGCAGGCTGAGGAAGAGGTGCTGAAGCCCTATCAGAAAGAGGATACGCTGATCAAGCAATATATACAGGACCTTTACCGTTTCTTCAAGCTCTACAAGCGGAGTACCGGGTTTGGAGACATTTTCGGTCTGCCGCTGAACTATCACCTCATTGAGGCTTTTCACCCTGTGGTACTGCAACCACGTCATCTGGAGCAGATTGCTCTTTATTATTTTGAGAAAAACAACTTCAGCGAAGCGCTTACAGCCTACATGATGCTGGCGGAGACAGGTGTAACCAAAAGTGAGGTATGGCAGAAAATCGGCTACTGCAGACAGATGCTGGCAGATATCGGCGGAGCCCTGGAAGCTTATCTGCATGCCGATCTGATTGATGAAAACAATACCTGGGTCATACATCGTATCGCACATTGCTACAGGATGCTGAAGCAACCCGAGACAGCACTGATCTATTATCGCAGGCTCGAACAGTTCAGACCCGACGATCTCCAGATTCAGCTCAATATCGGCCATTGCTATCTGGAGCTAAAACAGTATGACACGGCGCTTAACTTCTATTTCAAGGTAGAACTGCTCGACAGCCGCAACAGGCGTGCCTGGCGCTCGGTGGCATGGTGTGCATTCCTGTCGCGCAAGTTCGACGTGGCCCAAAAATATTATGCCCTGATACTGGAAAATGAACCCAATGCCCACGATTACCTCAACGCGGGCCATGTGGAGCTTTGCCTGGAAGAGAACAAAAAGGCGGTGCAGTTCTATCAGACCTCGATGGAAAAGGCCGGCAGCTTTGATGCCTTCCGGTCTATGCTTACCGAAGACGAGGATGAATTGCAGGAAGCGGGTGTGAATACGGCCCTGTTACCAATCATCCTGGATAAGATCAGGTATGAGATTGGATGATGAGCAGATGTGCAAATTACTTGCTAACGGCTGCATGTTCGACAATTGCTTCGCTAAAGCTGATCGCTGAACGCTGACAGCTAAAAAGCTGACGGCTGATCGCTATAAAGTCGATTCTTTTTGATATAATCATATACCCTGGGTGGGAGAAAGGCGCGCATATCTTTGCCTTCTTCGATGGCATGGCGAATGAACGTGGAAGATATTTCCACCTCGGGCGCATTGACCAGCTGCACCGATTTGCGCAGTCTTTTGGGGATTCGGATATTTTCACCCGGCCGGGGATAGATAAGGATCTGATAGCGTTCCATAATCTGCTCGTAATCTTTCCATTTATCGAATAGCAACCAGTTGTCCCCTCCAATGATCAACGAAAAGCGCCTGTCGGGATGTTCCTGTGTGAGTGCATTCAGCGTGTCAATGGTGTAGGAGGGGCGCGGCATACGAAACTCCACGTCCGATACTTTGAGATTGTCATAATCCGCCAGTGCCAGCCGCGCCATCTCCAGGCGTATATCATCCGGCAACAGGCTCTCTTTCACTTTCAATGGATTGTGGGGCGTGACCACAAACCAGACCTCATCCACATAGGTGAAGGCGCTGATGTAACCGGCCAGCATGAGATGTCCCATGTGGATGGGATTGAATGATCCTGAGAATAAGCCTGTCTCAATTTGTTTTTCCATTGTTCCTTCTTTTCGAATAAAAAAACCGATGCATCTTCCGATACACCGATCTTTGTGTCTTTTTTACTGATTTCAATCAGGCTCGCTTGAAGAGAGAGATGATCCAGAGCAACAGGATTGCCCCCACCAGTGCCGTAACAAGGCTTCCAATAATTCCTCCTGCAGCAATACCCAACAGGCCGAAAACCCATCCGCCGATTACTGCGCCTGCGATACCCACCAAAAGATTGACTATAAAACCAAAGCCGCCTCCTCTCATTAATTTACCCGCGAGCCATCCTGCTATTGCTCCAATGATAATCCACCATAACCAACTCATAATAATAATGTTTTTTAGTGTGAATACTTGTTGATTAACTCATAAGAACTCAAACTTCTCATCTCCTTAAACATCCTCAGAACAGAAATTGTTTAAAAAAATCAAAAAGCTTTATTCAACTCATCCGGTGCTTGTAATCTTCATAACCAAAACGGCGATATAGAATAAAACGGTCATCGTTGCTCCAGAGGCCTATGGAGGGGTGTGTTACACCGTTAAAAAGAGTCGTCTTCACCGTGGTGTAATGAATCATGTCTTCAAACACAACCCGATCGCCCACCTGCAATGGCTCGTCGAACGACCATTCACCCATGAAGTCACCGCTCAGACAGCTGTTCCCTCCCATCCGGTAAGTGGGCTTCCCTTCTATCGGCTCCTGATATGCTCCCCGGATACGGGGCTTGTAAGGCATTTCCAGGCAGTCGGGCATATGGCAGGCAAAAGAGACGTTCAGCATGGCAGTCTTCACGCCGTGGTTCTCCACCATATCGGCCACTGTAGCAACCAACACCCCCGTTTCCCACACAAACGCACTTCCTGGCTCCAGGATAATTTCGAGATGCGGATAACGCGCCCTCAGGGCAGTTAAAACCTCAATAAGATGTTCCACATTGTAATCTTTGTGCGTCATCAGGTGGCCGCCGCCCAGATTGAGCCATTGTATCCGGCTAAAAAACCGGCCGAACTTCTGCTCCACCGCAGCCAGCGTCTTCTCCAGATCGTAAGAGTTGTTCTCACACAGGTTATGTAAATGTAGTCCTGTGATGCCTTCTGGAAGCTGATCCCCTATCCTGTCGGCCGTGACGCCAAGACGCGAGCCGGGAGCGCTGGGATTATAAAGGTCGGTCTCCACCACCGAATACTCCGGGTTGATTCTCAGTCCGCATTCGATGTCTTTCCCTGAAGCCCTTACCAGGGGATAGAAACGCTCGAACTGCGACAGTGAGTTAAAGGTGATATGGCTGCTGTACTTCAGAAAGAGTGGAAACTCCTCCTCCGTATAAGCAGGCGCGTAGGTATGCGCCGGATTACCCATCTCCTCAAAGGCCAGCTGTGCCTCGGAGACAGAGCTGGCGGTGGAATGCCGGATGTACTCCCGGATAATGGGAAATGAGCGCCACAGGGCAAAAGCCTTGAAGGCGAGAATGATATTCACGCCGGCACGTTCCTGCACCGACCTGATCAGCTGCAGGTTCTTCCTGAGCAGCGTTTCCTCCATCACGTAACAGGGGGAGGGTATTTTTGTTAAATCAATCATTTTTTAGGTTTCAGAATTCAGGATTCAGGATTCAGGATTCAGCTTTTTAGGATTCAGCTGTCAGCTGTCAGCTTTTTAAGTTGAATATTGTCAAGGGCAGCGGCGTGCAAGTTAGCACATTGGCACATCATCACATCATCTTATATTTCTCAATGTGGACTTTTTCCCAGTGCAAATCATCCAGGCTGGCAGGGGTTCTCTCCTTTTCTTTTCTGCCGAAAGCAATCATACAAAGTACTTCCAGTGGCATGGGAATCTCCAGCAAATCGTTGATGTATTCGCCCGACGACACGGTGTCGGTGTATGACCTGTTGCGTACCTGTACCCAGCAGCTGCCAATGCCCAGTTCTTCGGCCTGCAGCTGCATGTTGATGGCGGCTATGGAAGCATCCTCAATCCAGGGATCACTCTCAAGGGGGTTACCCAGGACCACCACAGCCAGGGAAGCGTCGGCAATAAAGGTGGCGCTATGCGGTTTACATTGAGACAGCCTTACAAGCATCCCCTTATCCTCCACTGCAATGAATTCCCATGAATGGCGGTTCTTGGAGCTGGGTGAAAGCAATGCCGCCTCAAGGATCAGGCGGGTCTCGTCGGATGTAAGCGGTTCCTCCCTGAATTTTCTGATGCTGCGACGCTGCAACAAAAGCCGTTGAAAATTGTCCATCGTTCTCTTTTTGAAATAGGCCACAATAATACAAAAAAAAAGGGAGAAATCCCGATTGATAGGAAAGCGAAATCAAAATCCGGAACAGTCACCGAAAAATCAGGAGAAGAATGGTAAATCAGGGAAAAAGGAGAAACTGTAGAAAACTTGATATAGGGAAAGGCAGGAAAGGAATCAGCGCAGGAAATTAGTTTAATTAGAATTATTCCAGATAATTGATATCTTTTCCCTATTTTTGCATAAACATAGTGCTTTCCCGATATGTATCATGCTTCAAAAATAAAAGTAAAGTCTTACATGAAGATGGCCGATCTGATTGATGCCAACCCGAGCCTGCTGTTGATGTTGCAGCATTTTAACATCGATTTCAGGGTCAGTGATCAGACCGTGTCGCAACTGTGCTCCGATTATGGCATCAGCGAAAATCTGTTTATCAGCATTGCCAATCTATACAACGGCCTGGGCACGAAGGTGCAGCATCCCTATACACGGAACGATCTGATGCAGGTAATCGATTTCCTGAAACACAGCCATCATTATTACCGGTCCGACAAATATCCGCAGATCAGTTCCTATATTCGTCAGCTGCAGGAAAACCATTCCGCAAAAGAGTTGAAGTTGCTGGAGAAATTTTTCAACGAATACTTTACGGAGGTGATGGAGCATCTTGATTATGAAGACAACATTGCTTTTCCCTATTTCATTACCTTATTGAAAAAAACCGGTGACTCGGGTGAACAGGAGCTTTACTCCTCCATTGAGTACGGCGAACATCATACCGACATTGAGTTAAAACTAAAGGACCTGAAGCACCTGTTGCTGAAGTACGTGAAAATTGAGAACGACCTGGATCTGCGCCGCAAATTATTTTTTGCACTTTATGAGCTTGAGTTCGACCTGTATATTCACTCCCTGATAGAAGAGACCATCCTGATTCCGGCGGGTGTAAGCATTGAGAAGGAGCAACATGCGTAAACCCCCGCTTCATATCGTCATACTGGAACCCTCACGGATTATTTGCGAGGGACTGCAGACCGTGCTTTACCAGTCGGATCTCGATTGCAGGATTCACAGGACGGAGACACTGGAAGAGTTCACCGAACTTCTGGAGACAGTCCCTGTGGATATCCTCATCACCAATCCGCTGCAGTTTGTGAACCGCGAGAAGGAGGTACGCAAAATCCGCAAGCAGTATCCCTCGCTGTCTGTTGCGGGGATCGACTATGGCATCATCCAGAAACAGTCGATGTTGACCGACCTTTCCTTCACCTTGTATGATTCTGCCGAGCACATCGTCAATGTGCTTTCGAAACTCGACAAACAGAACCGGTCGGTCTCGTTGCAAAAAAATGAGGACGACAACCTCACCAAAAGGGAAATTGAAGTCCTCACAGGACTTGTGAACGGCATGATGAACAAGGAGATTGCCGATTCGCTCAACATCAGCATCCATACCGTGGTGCGCCACCGGAAGAATATCACGATGAAAACCGGTATCCGCAGCCAGTCGGGTCTCACCATCTACGCCATTTCAAAAAAGATTGTGGCGATAGAGGACATTGAGATTTAAAATTGCCAGTTCAGTGCCACCGCCACATTCCGCGGATCGGTGGGATTGAGATACCCTCCTCGGTAGTAGGCAGTATATCCCGCCGACGAGTTGAAGACATTATTCAGGAACAGACGCAGCTGACAGCGGTCGATCCTGTATCCCGCCTGGAGATTCACGGTGGTGTAAGCATCGGCCAGGAACGGCTTCGTGTTGGGCTGCACGTTGTGGCCCGGCAACACCTGATAGGTATATTCGGCGAAGGGTCGTTCTCCGGTGAAGTAGAGCCCCGCGCCCAAGGAGAGATTTCTCAGAAAACCATCAAAAAAAGTATAGTTAAGCCATCCGTTCGCGGTATGTGCTGCAGCGTTCATGGGAGCCGACCCTTCGTGGTAGTAGGGACTGTCGTGATACCCCGCATCGAGATAGGCATATCCCGCCACGGCATCTAAATTTTTCAATAGCTTGCCGGTCAGCTCCAGCTCCAGGCCCTGACGTTTCAGGTTTCCGGCTTTGATGTAATACCCGGTATTGTTTCCGGCCTCATTGAGCGCCGCATAGGTGAGGTTGTTGTTCAGGATATGGAACCAGGTGGCATTGAAACGCAGTCTGTTGTCGAACCATTCCCCTTTGAAACCACCCTCAAATTGCTTTTCACGTGAGGCGCCTACTGTCGTAACCTTATCCTCCAGCAGGTTTGAAGCACCCCGCAGCGAAGTGGTGGTGGTGTAGGAGGCAAAGAGGTTGATATTCTCGCGGGGGGTAATGATCACACCTAAAAGCGGGTCCCACACATCGCCACCGCTGGTGGAGACACTTTGTCCGGTGATGCCGCTCATCTGGCTGTAGCGAAGACCGAGAGAAAGTTTCAGATATTGGTTGAAGGTCATCACCTCCTGCAGCAGCATGCCATAGGCATATTCACGTGAACGTACGGGATCTCCATTTTTGAGGGTTACCTTTGGCACCATGTTGGAGATGGGCTGCAGCACATCCACCGTATCTACCGCCACCGTGTTGGTGTTGACGGTGGTAAGGTCGGTCCACCGGTAATCAAATCCCAGATTGAAGGTATGCTTCACACTGCCGGTATATAGATCTTTCCCGATCAGATCGAGCTGAAACACTCCGTTTTTATCGTCTCTCTCGCTGCCGCTGTAGGCGCGGGAACGCAAATTATAATGGCCTGTCTGTGTAACATTCTTCAGAGGTGATGCATGGGCTGCTGTCTTCGTCAGGTTCATATCGGAACCGGCATAAGCTGCACGCAGAATGAGAAAGTCATTCAGTGTACGATATATCTGTGCCTGATAGGTAAGCGTATTGGTAGTCTGACGGTCGGTAGAGAAGCCTAGGAAGCGGTCGTATGGCATGCTGAATACATTCCATACGCTGTCGGCGCTCAGGTTCACCGTACCCTGATCAGGCGTGCGGGAGTCGTGCAGATAATCCATCTCGAGTGTGACGCTGGTTCGGTCATCAGGACGCCATGCGAAGGAAGGATTCAGATAAATCCTGTCTTTGGAGACATGTACCCGATAGTTGTCGGCCCGCTCCCAGGCTCCGTTGATGCGGAAAGCAGTGCGTTGCAGCTTATCGGTCACGAACTGCGCATCGAAGGTGGGGCGCAGCTGTCCCCAGCTTCCGGTGCGGAATCCCACATTGCCCGAGTTGATGAATTTTGGGGTTTTGGTGGCAATGTTTACCACGCCGCCCGCCGAACCCAGATCGTTTCCCAGTCCCTGTGCTATGGCCGCCGAGCCACGCAGAATCTGGATGGTCTCCACTCCCTGCAGATCGGTGAGAAAACCATAACCGCGGAAGTCGGAATGTGTCCTTACCCCGTTTTTCACGACGGGAATACCTCTGTATCCGCGGGAAGTGAGGCTCTCGGTGGTGTTGCCGAAGGTGGCAAAGGTACCCACGCCGGGGGCATTCCTGACGGCGTCGTTCAATGTAAGCACGCCCTGGTCGGTGATCATCTTCTGCGAAATCACCGAAATGCTCTGTACCTGCTCGTCGATGCGAAGCGGTATGCGGGTGAGTGCATCCATCTTCTCGGGACGTTCACGCCGCCGTCCGAACACTTCCACCTCAAGCAGTACCCTTTCGTCCTTTTGCAGGTGAAAAGTATCCTCCCGTACCACACCCTGATGAAAGCCGATCTCCTTCGTGACAGGCTTGTACCCTACGTAGCTGACCACCACGGCATGTGTTCCCTGTGGCACACTGCCAATACGAAATGTACCCGAAGCATCGGTATCATCCCCGATACCCAGATCCTCAAGGTAGACTGTGGCGCCAATCAGCTCCCGCTCCTCTTCATCCACTACTGCTCCCCTGAATATGCTGTTTTGTTGTGAAAACATTTCACCAAAGCCTGCCAGCAGGCTCATCAATAAGATAACCAGTTTTTTATTCATCTTTTTTACAATTTATACATAGGCAGCACCCATGATTTTGGTGTTGCTCGTGCGTTTCGATTTATTAAGTTTACCGGATTACAAAGAAAAGTGAAAAGATAAGTGGCCACAATACCATAAAATCACCATTTCAAATGCGGCGAATACCCCATTATGAGCAATTGAAGCGAATTTTCCTGTTTTTGTTAAACAATTTAACGGGATCATACGTTTCAGTTTCTTCAACGCTATCCTATTCATTTTTTTTATTTACAAAAAAAAATCATAGATTTACAATTCTAAATGATATATTGACATGTCATGTCATCGATAGAGCATGAAAAAAATTTATTAATCATATGAAAATACATGAATATCAGGCAAAAGAGATCTTCGCTTCCTATGGGCTCCCGGTGGATAAAAGTATCATATGCCGTTCGGTAGAAGATGCGATAAAAGCATATAGCCAGCTGGATTCACAGAAGGTGATTGTAAAAGCACAGGTACACACGGGCGGCAGAGGCAAGGCCGGCGGTGTAAAACTGGCGGACGGCGAGATCGAGTTAAGAAAGCATGCCGCAGCCATCCTGGGCATGGACATCAGGGGGTTCACCGTGGACCGCATCCTCGTGGGACAGGCCGTAAACATCGAAAAAGAGTATTATGTGAGTTACGTGATCGACAGGAACAGCAAGTCGACCCTCCTGATGCTGAGCCGTGAGGGGGGCATGGACATTGAGGAGGTGGCACGGACTGCGCCGGAGAAGATTCACAAGTTTGTGATCGATCCCTCGGTGGGTGTCCCCGATTACCTGGCCCGCGAAGCTGCTTTTAAGCTGTTCGATGACATTGAGCAGGTGCGGCAGGCTGCCTCCGTCTTTCGGAAGCTCTACCGGCTGTTTGTGGAAAACGATGCGTCGCTTGCCGAGATCAATCCGCTGGTGCTGACGAAAGAGGGATCCATCATGGCCATCGACGCCAAGATGACGTTCGACGACAACGCCATCTTCCGTCACCCGAAAATAGCTGCACTCAAAGAGCTCACCGAGGAGGAAAAGAAGGAGCAAAATGCCCGGGACAAAGGATTCAGTTATGTACATCTGGGCGGAGATATTGGTTGTATGGTCAACGGCGCCGGCCTGGCCATGGCTACCATGGACATGATCAAGCTATACGGTGGCGACCCTGCCAACTTTCTCGATATCGGCGGAAGCTCCAACCCCACCAAGGTAATTGAGGCGATGAAGCTGCTGCTGAACGACAAGGACGTGAAGGTGGTACTCATCAACATCTTTGGCGGCATCACCCGTTGCGACGATGTCGCAAGCGGACTGTTGGAGGCATTCCGGCAGATCAGGACCGATGTTCCCATCGTGATCCGACTGACCGGCACCAATGAGAAGGAGGGACGGGCCCTGTTGCAGGGTTCTCATTTTCATGTAGCCGAAACGATGGGCGATGCTACACGCATGGCTGTAGAACTGACAAAACAATATCAAGACTGAAAAACAAACAATATGAGTATACTGATCAACAAAGATACCCGACTTCTTGTGCAGGGTATAACCGGACGTGATGGTGGTTTTCATGCATCAAAAATGAAAGCATACGGAACCCGGGTGGTGGCCGGCACCTCACCCGGAAAAGCAGGAGAGATTGTGCAGGACATTCCCGTTTTTAACACGGTGCGGGATGCTGTAAGCGAGACAGGTGCCAATACGTCGGTCATCTTCGTGCCCGCTCCCTTTGCGAAGGATGCGATGATGGAAGCTGCCGACGCGGGCATCGGGCTGATAGTCTGCATCACGGAGGGAGTTCCCACCCTCGATGTGGTGGAAGCCCACCGTTTCATCAAAAGCAAAGGCGCAAAACTCATCGGCCCCAACTGTCCCGGACTGATCTCACCCGACAAAAGCCTGGTGGGTATCATGCCTTCCATGATCTTCAGGGAAGGCAGCACCGGTGTAATCAGCCGCAGTGGCACACTGACCTATGAGGTGGTGTATAACCTCACCGAACAGGGTATGGGACAGTCCACGGCGGTAGGTGTTGGAGGTGATCCCGTGGTGGGACTCTATTACAGGGAACTGCTGGAGATGTTTGAGAATGATCCGTCCACCGACTCGATCGCTCTCATTGGCGAGATAGGCGGAGATGCCGAGGAACGGGCCGCTGAATATATCCGGGATCACGTTACGAAGCCTGTTGCCGTCTTTATTGCCGGACAACAGGCACCTCCGGGCAAACAGATGGGCCATGCCGGCGCCATCATATCCAGCGGATCGGGCACGGCAGCCGAAAAGATTGCCGCCTTCGAGGCGGTCGGCATACCGGTAGCAAAAGAGCCGGGACAAATACCTTCCCTGCTGAAGGGAAGACGATAAAACAGGATGATCATCATCAAAACAAAAGCGGGTTCCTCACCCGCTTTTTGTTTTGATATAAACCCTCCCCTGCAATTAGTCTTTGAAAGCGTGCCGGAATCCTTGAATTTTATTCCACCCTCCACGCGTAAAATCGGGTACTTCCACTGCCGCACTGTTATGCTCAATGGAGATGCGGCTCAGTTCGCCAAGTGAACACCATTCTGCCAGATCATACACGTCCATATCGAGCGGAAGACCGTTTCTCAGGCAGTAAATCAGCCTGTAATCCATGATGAAGTCCATTCCTCCGTGGCCACCCACCTCCTTGGCTTTTTCTTCCAGCTCCCGGTGAATGCGGTGTTTGTATTTTGTCATCAACGCTTCTTTTACTTCATCCGAAACATAGCTGTGTGCGCTCAGGTTCTCGTGATCGGGCGTTACGTCCTCATCCACCATCTCCGCTTCCAGCGCATATCCTTCTTTCGGATATTTATTGGCAAACCCTTTGGTGCCGCTCACCTGATACATGCGGCTGTAGGGGCGCGGTGAAGAAACATCGTGCTGGATATGAATTGTCTTTTCTTTCTCGGTGCGGATCATGGTCATGGTGTGCTCTCCGTTCGCAAACTGGTAGGCACTGTCGCGATCCATTCCCCGTTCTTTAATCATGTACTCCGGAATATTCACCGGTTTGGTATCCATGGCTACCAGCGCATTCATTTTATCACCGCGGTGGAGATTCATGATCTGTGCAGCAGGGCCCATACCATGCGTGGCATACACGTCGCCCCGGAACTCCTTGTTGTATTGCAGTCGCCAGTCGCCTTCGTAACTATCCCAAAACTCTTTCAGATTGTGTATGTAAGCACCTTCGGCATGAAGCACTTCGCCGAAAACACCTTGCTGTGCCATGTTAAGTGTAGTCAGTTCGAAGTAATCATACACACAGTTTTCAAGCTGCATGGCATGTTTTTGCGTTTTCTCGGCCGTATTGATGATGGCCCAGATTTCATCGAGCGTCATGGCTGCGGGCACTTCACATGCCACATGCTTACCCTGCTCCATGGCATAAATCATCATTTCGGCGTGGTGTTTCCAGTCGGTGGCGATATACACCAGGTCGATGTCGTCACGCTGGCAGAGTTCTTTCCATGCGTCTTCACTCCCGCTGTATGCTGCAGCGCGGGGAAGTCCTGCATTATCAAGAATGGTCTGTGTTTTTTCTACCCTGTCGGCATGCAGGTCGCAGAGTGCGACGATCTTCGTGCCGGGGATAAACGTAAAACGCCTTACGGCACCAGGACCACGCATGCCCAGCCCGATAAAACCAACCCGTACGGTATCCATTTTGGGTGTCACCAAACCAAGTACGTCTTTTTGACCGGCGGGGCGTTCGGGTATCTCCGTCCTGATTACATAACGGGATGGATCATTACTGTCGGATTGCTTCACGTTAGGTGTACATGATGCAAACAGGACCAATACAAAAGAAAAAAATAGAAAATTAAGCTTATTCATGTTAAATAAATTTATGAATTATTGATTATATAATAAATCTCATCTGATAAACTACCGGTTTTGTTATGTAACCACCGGGGACTTTAAAATATTACTGTTGTTTTACTCCCGTCGTAGGCGATGGCCAAAACCCTCGTTGTATTTGTTGCCGGGGAGTCCAGGTTGAATGTTGACCAGTTTGTAATAAAAATCAACCGATCACCTTCATAGACTTCATATGCCACCACGTTTTTCCAACCGGTCATCGTCAGGGAAGTACCATTTTTGCTTGCTGTTCCTGTCTGCACCGATGAACGGTTTTTAAATATTTCCCGATTTGCATCACAAATATATTCAATTTTATCGATGACTTCGGGATATCCTTTGGCTTTTATTTCAGCGATGATGCGGTCAATCTGCGCTTGGGTAACTTGAAGACGCTTCTGTCCATAATCATCCACCATCTGGTCAAATGGCTGAAGATAGCCCCATTTGGCAAAGAATCGGGTCAGGTCAGTTTTTGTTATGTCGCACATCATTTTCACAAACTCCAGTTGCTGTTCTCCGGACGTAGCCATATCGGGGGAGGTGCGGACTCTTTCGTACAAATCTTTGTATAGATCTCCGTAGCCTCGGGTACCGGCAAAATAGAGTTGCAATTGCCAGAGGGGAACCAGTCTGCAGAAGACATCAGTTTCTCCCGCATAGGGAACATTTTTTACAAAAGAGTTCTGGAAGGCTTTCTCATAACGGTTGTTGTATCGGCCTGTTTTTTCGGATTCCAGTCGTGAGGCATTTCCCCATTCTGTTTGTACGTAAAGAGAATGCAGGTTGTTGGTCACTTCGGTCATGCCATGCCATTTAAAGCCGGGCCGGGTCTGAAATGTATGCCCCATCTCATGAGCAGGGCCCCAGGGAGATATTTTAAGTTGTCTCCAATCGAGAAGGGTTCTTTTTACATCTTCTCCACTCACGTTGTATGCAGTTCTGTAAGAGGTTGAATACATATACGAGGTGTACATGGCATGAAAATAGGCCCTGTCCACAGTCGGCCGGTTGTATTTCATCAAACCCATAAATTCCTTTTCAAGGCGTACCAGTTCATCATAGGTACCGATGAGTTTATCACCATTGCCGGCAGCATATGTCTTCAAATCGTTCGTGGGAAATGTCAGGTGTGCATGTTCACCCAGAACATCAAAATAGGTATCGGTAGCACCCTGTATCAGACGTGTCCATTCGGTTGCCTGGTGCTTTCCTGAATCGAAATAACCGTTCACTTTCCCGGTGGCAAAATGGATTTTTATGTGGGGTGCCGTTTGCCAATCAGCAGTGTGATAGAGCAGGTAAATCAGACCATTGTTACGAACTCTCATCTTATTCACTCCTGGTGAGAGCGGATAGTAAGAGGCGTTATAGTATCCGTCTCCTCCCTGCATATTGAGATCCTGCACTTTCAGGCTGATGGGATAACCGCCTGTCTCACCCACGAAAGCTATCAGATCATCTCCATTGTTTACACTGATGCCGGTCGGATTGTCGAGTAAACTCAATGTGGATGTTTTATTTATTTTTGCCCAATTGTCGGGATGTGGCCATGCCTTATAATCTTGTATGCGAAACTCCCGGGGATAGGTTCCTTTGAGTATATGCAGGGCGATGATACGGTAAAGTTTATTCTGCACTTTTTCAATATCATTCTCCGTGATGCCCGGATTGAGCTGCGTGCAGGTGAGGTCTGTAAAGAGTATAAGGGGGTTGAAATTATCAGGGTTTTTCCGATAAAACGCCATTTCGGCACAGGATGCAAAACCTTGCCCGTCACCTGCACCCGATTTCACAATAAACTTAATTGACTTCGGTTTTATCAGTCTCTTTTCGAAGGAAATCAGGGTAGGCGTCTGAACAGCTTTAAAATCGTAATCCATGATCTTTGTGTAGGAAGGCTGTTCCTGGGTTGCGACCCAAATTTCAGTTTCTTTAAACAGTCCGTTGGACCCGGAAGTACGGGGATGATACACAAGATAATCGATGGCTTCCTGACTCTCAAAAAAGTATTCCAGTGTAATCGGGAAATAATCTGCCGCTGAATTGTTCCACAATGAATGATAGAGCGTATTCATATCGTTGTCGAATGACTTCTCTATACCTTCACCCGTTTGGCTTGAACTCGACTTGCCACTGCTAACCGGCACCTTCAAATCATCTTTGATATCATTTGCAGAAATAAGGTTTAATTCTTCTGATTCAACCGTATCGGAAGGTGTTATATTCTCCGGTTCAGCCGCACAATTGAGCAGGAAGGCTGCCAGGAACATGGGAAATAGAAATGAAATTAATTTTCGTATCATACCGGATTACATCGTAAAAATACAAACCTATTCATGTACATTAATCTCACCGATGAAAAAAAACTCATCTTTCAAAAAAACAGTCAGAGAATCAATGCATATATTCGTTCAAAACTTTTTCTCCCAGGACCCTTGCTTCAGCAACCGACTGATAATTGGACGCGTCAATCCTGTATTCTGCAGGATCCGGAATAAGCAAACGGGTGCCTGATGAAACATGATTGGGATTGGAAATAAATTTGGAATTTACCAGATAGATATAAACCCAGAATTCTTTGTTCCCAAAAAGTTCCAGTGCCAAAAGGCGTAATGTCTTTCCTTCTTCCATAACTATTTCTCTCTTTTCTTTTGTGTGGCTAACGGCTTGAACAGTTAACTCAAGAATGGAGTCTGCCCTGGGAGAAGGGGCATTTCCATTGGCATTTTCAATTTTATTTTTAACAATTAACGGTTTTGATTCTTTATTTTGGTTTCTTCTGAAAAAAAAAAGAGCAGCCAATGCTATTGCTACACCCCCCACAATGGGAATCCATAAAGGTGATCTCTTTTTGTGTTTCATTTTTCTGCGGTAAGGTCCGTGATCCTGGACGAGTTTCACTTCCGGGGCATTCTCTCCGATTATCTTTTCTCTCTCTTTTTCAGTTTCCTCAGTCTCTTTTTCAGTTTCCTCAGTCTCTTTTTCAGTTTCCTCAGTCTCTTTTTCAGTTTCGGCCGTTTCATCCGTTGCTCTTTCTTCTTCCGCTTCTGTCTCTTCCTCTCCCCCGACAATCACTTCAGTGACGCCGGGCAACGCTACTCCCTCGTTGAGCGGGGTAGGTTCAAAAAAGGAAAAAGCGCTGTTCACCGACTCATTCAGGGAATCTTCGGGTGCAAAATACAGGTCGACAGAAGATTCAAACAGTACTTCCACCGCCGGGGGCATCAGGTATCGGTCATTGGTTTCCCTGTCTGTCAGGATATACTCCGGTTGTTTCGGGGTTAAGAATTTACCGAAATCATCGAGATCGACCGGATTATTGGCTGTCAGTTCTGCCTTCAACACGGCAATCATTGCATCCAGCGCCTCTGTTGCGGTCTCATCCGACCAGCCAAGTTGTTGGGCAAGTCTTTGAATCAGATCTTCGTGTGTCATGTGATCAAAAGTTTTTCTCAATTCACGCTGCCTGTCAGGTCGAAGGGCATGGCAGAGAGCATGGTTACGTCATAAAAGTCACCTACGGTCAGGGGCTTCTCTTTGGAGATCAGCACCTCGCCATCTACTTCGGGGGAATCAAACTCGGTGCGTCCGACATAAAAATCGGTATCTTCCCTGTCGACAATCACCTTCATGGTTTTCCCCACTTTCTCCTCGTTCACGCTCAGCGCGATTTCCTCCTGCGTCTCCATCAGCAGGTCCATCCTCTCCTGCTTCACTGCAGCAGGTATGTCATCGGTATAATGTTTGTCGTTGTAGGTATCTTCCTCGTGTGAGTATGGAAAGGCGCCGAGACGTTCGAAACGTGTTTTCTTTACAAAAGCGAGCAACTCTTCAAAATCGGTTTCCGTCTCTCCGGGATGGCCCACCATCATGGTGGTACGCAGGTGGATGCCCGGCACCTCTTCCCTGAACTGTTGGATGAGATCGATGGTCTGTTGTTTGCTGATGTTCCGTCGCATGGTTTTCAGCATGTTGTCGCTGATGTGCTGCAGGGCAATATCGAGGTAGTTGCACACGTTGTCTCTTTCTCGCATCACCCGCAACAGGTCGGTTGGAAAGTGTGCCGGATAGGCATAGTGCAGACGGATCCACTCCACCCCGGGTATGTCTGACACCTGTTCTACGAGCTGGGGCAGTTTCATCGACTTGTACCTGTCGAGTCCGTAGTATGTAAGATCCTGCGCGATAAACTGGAACTCTTTTACTCCCCGGCTCACCAGTTGTTTCACTTCGCGGGTAATATCCTCCATGGCGCGCGACTTGTATTTTCCTGTGATCAGCGGTATGGAGCAGTAGGAACAGGTTCTGTCGCATCCTTCCGAGATTTTCATATAGGCATAATGGGGAGGTGTGGAGAGGGAACGGTCGTATTCCAGTTCCTTGTAGTATGATTTTCCCAGGTCGGCAATCAGATTTTTCCAGTCGAACTTCCCGTAGAACTTGTCCACCTCGGGGATCTCTTCTGTCAGTTCCTTGCGATACCGTTCCGAGAGGCAACCCATCACGATCAGCTTTTTGAGCTTGTTCCTTTTTTTGGCTTCGGCAAAGGAGAGGATCATGTTGATGGATTCCTCCTTGGCGTCACCAATAAAGCCACAGGTATTGATCACGGCAATGTCGCCCCGGGCTTCCTCGGGATCGTGCGAAACAGTATAGCCGTTGGCCACCAGCTGACGCACGAGTAACTCTGAGTCGACCAGGTTTTTGGAACAACCCAGGGTCACGACATCTATTTTGTTTTTAATCATATATGCTAAACTATCTTGGGGCAAATCCCGATTTTTGTAAAAAGGCAGTACAAAGAGTTGCCGGAGGTGGGAACGGTTTCCCGCTTATTCCCCAAATAGGGAATCCACAAATTCTTTTCTTCTGAATACCTGCAGATCGCTGATTCCCTCACCCAGTCCGATATACTTTACCGGGATCCTGAACTGATCGGAGATGCCAATTACCACGCCCCCCTTGGCGGTGCCATCGAGTTTGGTGATGGCCAGGGCAGTCACCTCGGTGGCGGCTGTGAACTGCCGGGCCTGCTCAAAGGCGTTCTGCCCCGTGGAACCATCGAGTACCAGGAGCACCTCGTGGGGTGCATCGGGTACGATCTTGCCCATCACATTCTTGATCTTGGTGAGCTCATTCATCAGGTTTATTTTGTTGTGCAGGCGGCCGGCAGTATCGATGATCACCACATCGGCGTTGTGCGCTTTGGCCGAGTTCACGGCATCGAATGCCACGGAGGCAGGATCGGCGCCCATACTCTGCTTCACGACGGGTACCCCCACTCTTTGGCCCCAAATATCGAGCTGCTCCACGGCTGCGGCACGGAATGTATCGGCTGCACCCAGATATACGGAAAGCCCTTTCTGTTTAAACTGATGCGCCAGCTTACCGATGGTGGTGGTCTTCCCTACGCCGTTGACACCCACGACCATGATCACATAAGGCTTTTTATCTTCGGGTACTGAAAACTCTGCCAGGTCGTCGCTGTTGTTTTCGGTGAGAAGCCTGACAATCTCATCGCGCAGGATGGCGGTCAGTTCATCGGTTCCCACGTATTTGTCGCGTGCCACCCGCTCCTCAATGCGGTCGATGATCTTCAGGGTAGTCTCCACACCCACGTCGGAAGTCACCAATACCTCTTCCAGCTGGTCGAGCACTTCGTCGTCGACTTTTGATTTTCCGGCTACGGCGCGGGTGATCTTTGAAAAAAAGTTTTCTTTTGTTTTTTCAAGGCCCTTGTCGAGTGTTTCTTTTTTCCCTTTTGAAAATTTATCGAAAAAACCCATAAAGCAGTAAGTATTTAAACGATGAATGCCAAATCTACAAAATAGTCAATAAAAAACTTCCCTGCGTGGTGGCACAGGGAAGTTCTTATATATTTTTAACCTGATTCCGGCGACTGACCCAGACAATATTTTTATCCCGGTCAGACATGGGAAACACAGCGGGTAATTCTTATTTCGAAAAATAATCCTTTACCTGGTCGTTCAGAATCATCTCTTCTTTGAAGCTGTACGCACCTGTTTTGGGTGATTTCACCATTTTAATTACCTTGGTGTGACTGCGCCCGGTGGTTGTATTTTTATCGCGGAATCCCGCAACTGCTTTTTTTGCCATAGTTTATCCTGTTTTTACTTGATTTCTTTGTGAACAGTCATTTTCTTGAGTACCGGATTGTATTTCTTCAATTCCAGGCGCTCTGTTGTATTTTTTCTGTTTTTGGTGGTAATATACCGGGATGTGCCGGGCATGCCGCTCGCCTTGTGTTCGGTGCATTCCAAAATCACCTGGACCCTGTTGCCTTTTGCTTTTTTTGCCATTGCTGCTTTCTCCTTCTCGTTATGCGTTTAAATATCCTTTCGCAGCAGCTTGTTTCAAGGCTGCATCCAATCCGATTTTATTGATGGTGCGCAAACCGGATGCCGAGATGCTCAGGCTGATCCAGCAATCTTCTTCCACCCAATAAAACTTTTTCGTGAACAAATTGACGTTGAATTTGCGTTTGGTCCTCTTGTTAGAGTGAGAAACGTTGTTGCCAACCATTGCTCTTTTTCCTGTTATTTGACAAATCTTAGACATTGCTGTATATTGTGTATTTATTGTTTACTTTCAGTTCGGAACGCAATCTTCCCGACAAATCAGGGCGCAAAATTAAGCATATAATTTTAATTTACCAAAGCTTCAGGCAAATAAATTTTGATATAATTTTGACAGAATCAGCCTGTTTCTGCCGCCAAACGGTTTGAGATACTTATTTAATGCACTGCTCCCGAAAGATCGGCATAAAGCTTGTTGAGCACCCGGAGTGTTTCTTTTCGCAGGTTGTTTTTCAGTTCATTCTCATCGCTTTTCACAGATAGAGCCTGGTCTGTAATGGTTTCCTCGGCTGTGTAAGTTTTGGGGAAGAACGATCCCGATTCCTTGCGTGCGTTCTGATAAGTGATATCACGAACCACAAGAACACATCCTGCATTGGTAACGGTTGCATCGAACCGGTAACTCATGATCATGTGGTCGCGCCCCCCCGATTTGTCTACCGGCAGGTTCAACTCGGCCTTTGAGCTTACTGTGACGGCCTGGGATTTCTCATCGTAACGAATACCGGATAAAAGGGGACTCCCGCTAAAGGATTTTCTTGTCCAGTCCTGCAGCTTCGCGTATCGTTGGCTTGCGCTGCCCGCCGGATCGGCAGGGATAAATTGTTCAAACACTACCTTCCCGTTCACCACCGACACTTTGGTAAAGCCTGCATCCATCTGTCCGTAAACATGGAACAGACCTGCGACCAGAATGGAGAATGCAAGTAAGTATTTTTTCATATTATTTTTCTTTTCTGTCTCTTTCATTTTTTCGGATTGTTTCTGATAAGACGGACAGAAATAACTTTTGTTACATCATGTGACCCTCTTTGTCACGAAAAACAGTCCGATAACTTGTCCTAAGACTACAAACGTACGAAAAAGATTAATCCGTCTTGTCGTTTTTATAAAAAACAGTCTTTTAAATTTTATTTATCATTTAAAAACCATTACTTTTGCATCTCAAAAAAATAACGTCATATTTTTCAACAATCATGTCTGCAAAAAAAACAAACGAATCGAAGGCTGAGAAAAATTTCGAGAATATCGGTGAAGCTTTAACCACATCTGAACAGTTTCTGGAGAAGAACCAGAAAGCCATTTTAACAGGGTTGCTCATCGTCATTGTTTTGGTAGGTGCATACCTGGCATACCATTATTTATATAAGGTACCCCGCAATGAAAAAGCACAGACAGCCATCTTCAAGGGTGAGCGTTATTTCCAGGAGGGGCAAGACTCGCTGGCACTTTTTGGCAACGGCAACGATTACATCGGTTTTGAATCGGTAATCAGCCAGTACAAGGGTACCCGCACGGCCGACCTGGCGCACGCCTATGCAGGCATATCATACAATCGCCTCGGCAACAACGAAAAGGCACTGGAGCACCTGAGAAAATTCAAAGGTGGTGATTTACTCATCACCCCTGCTGTCACTGGCGCCATCGGCGATGTGCAAATGAACATGGGTAACACCGCGGAGGCCATCTCGCTTTTTCAAAAGGCTGCCAAACTGGCCAACGACAAGATGTTGACTCCCATTTATCTGAAAAAGGCGGGAGAAGCTTATCTGAGCCTTGCTGATTATGACAAGGCCATAGAGACCTTCACCCGGATTAAAGAACAATATATCAATACCCCCGAAGCGCAGGAAGCCGATAAATACATCAAACAGGCCGAACTGCTGAAAGAATCGAAATAAAAAGATGGCAACCGAACTGAATAATCTTTCGTCGTACGATCCGAAACAGGTTCCTTCGGGAAACGGAAAACGAATTGGCATCGTGGTGTCCGAATGGAACTCTTCCGTAACGGAAAGCCTGTTGCACGGAGCAACCGACACACTGCTTAAATTCGGGGTATCGGCCGACAACATTGTTATAGAATATGTGCCCGGAAGCTTTGAACTGACCTACGGTGCAAAGGTTTTAACAGCGAAAGGCAACGTTGACTGTGTAATCATCCTGGGATGTGTGATACAGGGAGAAACTCCACACTTCACCTTTGTCTGCGACAGCGTGACAGAGGGAACCACCCAACTGAATCTGACACAGAATGTTCCAGTGATCTTTGGACTGCTCACCACCAACACGCTCGACCAGGCAAAGGCTAGAGCGGGCGGCAGACACGGAAACAAAGGGGATGAAGCGGCAATCACTGCTTTAAAAATGATCGCCTTCAGGGAAAAATACCAATAATATATTGTATCTTTGTAGCGCAAAAAGGGCAGTTACCAGAGTGGCCAAATGGGGCTGACTGTAACTCAGCTGGCTTTCGCCTTCGGTGGTTCGAATCCATCACTGCCCACCACTCAATGTGCCAATTATTCAATGTGCCAATATGCCAATGAATGAATTTGCCAATTGGCACATTAGCAAATTAGTCGCATTGGCAAATTAGTCACATTGGCAAATTGAAATTGCGGAAGTAGCTCAGTCGATAGAGCATTAGCCTTCCAAGCTGNNGGGTTTGAGCCCCGTCTTCCGCTCTAAAGAGGAGAAGAGAATTTATTCCGGGTTCACCGGAAAGTCTCCACTTCCTCTTATCAAAAAGAATCGGGGAGTAACATCAGACGTTGCTCCCTTTTTTCATCATAAAGAGTACCCAAAGATCCGGTGAAAAAAACTGCAGCATACAAGCCCTCCGTGCGTAATCTTACCCAGGGTAATATTTTTCGGCAACTGACCACGCTGGCACTACCGCTCATGGCAATCAGCTTTATGCAGATGGCCTACAACCTGGTGGATATCATGTGGATTGGGAAGCTGGGGAGTAAGTCGGTGGCCGCAGTGGGTTCCGTGGGGATGCTGATGTGGATGATGGGCTCTGTGGCACTGATCTCCAAGGTGGGCGCAGAGATTTCCATCGGACAGTCCATCGGCGCCCGGCGTCCCGACCTGGCCTCGGCCTATGCTTCGCACACGACCACCATCGCACTGGTACTGGGACTCATCTTTGGTCTCGTTTTCTTTCTCTTCCCCCACCCTTACGTTTCGTTTTATAACATGGAAAGCGGCATATCGGCCGATGCAGCCGGTTACCTGCGAATTATTTCCCTGGGGATACCTGTCATATTTTTGATCCTCAACTTTTCAGGCATATACATCGGCTCGGGACGAAGCGACATCCCCTTTTATTTCAATGCTGCCGGATTGTTGTGCAATATCATCCTTGATCCGCTGCTGATCTTCGGCATGGGACCTTTTCCGGAGATGGGAGTAAAAGGGGCCGCGCTGGCCACCATCTTGTCGCAGGGAGTGGTACTGTTGTTCTTTGTTCACCATCTGAAGCGGAAGAACGGACTGCTGGGCCGCTTCCGGTTTCTGATCCGTCCCCGCAGGAAGTATACGCTCAACATCCTGAAACTGGGACTGCCCGTGGCAGCCATGAATGTCTACTTCGCCTTCATCAACATGAACCTGGCCCGCACCGCATCGGTTTACGGCGGGTATCTCGGCATTACCAGCCAGTCTATTGNNTATTGGCGGCCAGATAGAAGGTATTACCTGGAACACCTCCAACGGCTTCTCCACGGCGCTGGGTAGCTTTGTGGCGCAAAACTATGCAGCAAACAAGATGCAGCGTGCCACCCGTGCCTTCCGTTATACCCTGATGATGATGGGTGTGCTGGGTGTGATTGTTACTGTGGCATTTGTGGGGTTTGGAGAAGAAATTTTCTCACTTTTCGTGCAGGAGCGGGAAGCCTATCTGGCGGGAGGCGATTACCTGCTGATTCTTGGGTTCTCACAGCTCTTCATGATGCTAGAGATCACCACCCAGGGCATGTTCAACGGACTGGGCAAGACCACCCCGCCGGCCATCATCAGCATTTTCTTCAACACACTGCGTATCCCGCTGGCGCTCTTTCTGGGTGCGCGTATCGGGGTGACCGGCGTCTGGTGGGCCATCACCATCACCTCTTTCTTTAAGGGAGGGATTCTGCTGACCTGGTACCTGGTGCTGCGCAGGAAGAGAGCATGGTAGGGTTTTCTTAATCCATCTTTTCTCGTGTCCGTGTTGGCCCGTTATTGTCATGCGGGTTGACGGGTACAAGTAGCGCGTTATTTTCTTGTTTATTTGGCATTAAATCGATAGCCCAATCCCATCATCAAGTTGTTCGGATCTTTAAAACGGTATAGCTGATAGCCCGTATGCAGGAATATGTTATGCGTAATATGGGTCTTAAGTACAAAAGTCTGGTAAAATGAGTTCGTATCATCTCCCTTGCACAAAAAGTTTTTTCCAATACCCAGGTTAATTGAGAAGATGGGCATGACAATTTCCCCACGCAGTGAGAGCCCTGCCGAAAACTGTTCCCTGAAGGGAGGCCTGTAGAATTTAAGTTCTTCCGGTTCTGATGGAGTATATGTATTGGCTATATGCTTGCCGATGTTGGCACTTTCATCATACTGCAGATCGAGAGAAATACCGGCACGGAAATAATTGCTGAAATGATACAATGGATTGAGGTTCAATCCTACAATTGCAAACGAGCCGGGAACAAGCATCGGACTTTGATCTTCAGGGAAGACACCCTTTTTCCGTGTAGCACCATAGACAATGAGGTCATAGGTAACATACGAATTCAATGCGTGATTCTGAGATGGGAAATAGGAGAATCTGTTTTCTTTATTGTTTCCAAAAAAGTGCGCAACACCTATGGAGGCTCCAATTGTATTCACCCCCGAGTTGGGATAACTGGTATTTCCGTTGGAATAGTGTGTCACCCCCACCCCGCCACGCAGGCTTGTGTTTGATGTGATCTGCCAGTTCAACAGCAACCCGAGGTTGATGTAGGCGTTGATTTTGGAGCCAACGACCATATTGAGTGGATTTTTCTCTTCATCATACTGTTTCCAGCCGAAAGCTGCGCCAAAGTTCCATTCATAATCGAGTGACAATTTGGGGCTAATGCTTGCTATTCTTGACGTTTGGAAGAGATAAACATTGATGGGATTTCCCACTTCGGAAGAGTTGAAGAATGTATTGTAAGCGATTCCGATACCTTGTATGGCGTAAGGATATTCCTTGCCCAGATATGTGTTGTCAGAGAACTTAAAACCGTACTTCAGATGACCGGAAAGAGTAGAGTTTATTCTCTGTCCTGCATGGTTGGAGCCTTTGAAGAATTCATGAGTAGGGAATACATATCCCGGCCTCAAATCGGCGACAATCATGTGTGTGATTTTTGTTGAAGTGGAGTCGTTGTTATCGGGAAAAGAGTCTACAGCAATGAATAGCAACAATATGGTGCATAAGGAGGATTTTAGGACTGCATCATTTATTCTCATTTTCATTCGACTCTTGTTTTTAAGATAAAATAATCCGTAGGACGGCTGCTGGTGAGTTCTCCCGAAAAGATACGCTTTTTACCTGTTTCAGGATTGGAAATATAGACCTTGTAGGGCACGGAATATCTCTCCATATCATTAAGGACCAGCACTCTTCTTTTGTCGTAGGCATCAACGATTACCTCTACCGATAACTTCTTGTCCAAGGGTGCTTCAAGCTCCTGCTCCATAATCCCAAAAGGCGCTTTGGTGTTGTGTAATACGGGTTTTGAGTCAACAACATCGGGGATGGTTATTTCGGGGAGCGGAATGCCAAGCAACCGTTTGAACAGTTCTTCTTCCCAGACAACCGAAGGGTTATAAAACTGAATTTCACGCGCGGACTCTCGATACGGATAAACCACAAAGGTTATAGGTATAGAAAGCTTGTTGTCAATTGTGATGGATTCCATCTCCTTGACGACACCTTCATAAATTTTAAATTCCTTCCAATTGTATGCTACGCTGTCTATTTGATATTTACTTGTAGGAGCCAGCAGAAGCTTGATCTGCTGTTCATTGTAATCATTGCCAACTTTTATCAGCATGGTCACATCCTCATTCATGAGATTTTCATTGAGTGTAAGCTGTAGTTTGTTGCCGCCTCTCTTCTCTACACGGAAATCTATATAGTCGCTTAGGCAATGAACAATAACCGGTTCTTTTTCACCGAAAGGAAAAGAGACGGGTTCGCCATCGAGGGTATATGCCCGGGTTGTAAATGAGACGCCCATAAAAGAAATAATATCAATCAGCCTCCAGTTGTCCGACTTAAAATTGATTTCCTTTGTATTGTCCGTTTCCGAAATTGCAACATCTATTTGTTCTCCGGGAAGAAAATCTTCTACAAAAATATCGCTATTGCAACCGGGATCAACATCAGCATGCTTAAAAACAGCAGTTTGTGTATTTTGATTTCCATATTTTATGCCACTATTATCTACAGATACGCTGATAATCAACTATTGTTCAACTTTTGGGCTTCACATCAATTTTAATTTTAGTACCCGTGCAGAAAGAGGCCGATGTCGGCAACGGGGAAATTAAAATGGGCGGCGACGTATGAATTGACCATTTTCCCGGAATACATATAGAAGCCCGATGCGAAGCCACGGTCGAAACGTGCAAAGTGAGCCACACCCCCACAGTCTCCCATGCTTGTGAACAAAGAGACAAAGATGTTGCTCAGTGCGATGGATGCAGTGCGGGCCACACGCGAGCTGAGGCTCATCTCACAGAAATGCAGCACACCCTGTTTTTCAAAGATGGCCGGGTGATCGGGCAGACAGGCCTCCATGGTGGTTTCAAAGCATCCTCCCTGAGCCATGCGCAAGTCGATAATCAGTGATCCGCGCTTCATCTCCCGGACAAGATCTTCGGAGATGCGATAAAAGTGGGTTTTATTGATATACTGCATGGCACCGATCACCACATCGGCCGAACGAAATACATTTTTCAATACGTTGGGTTGAAGTGTGGAAGTGAACAACGGGGTACCCAGCTCATGGCGGATGTTGCGCAGTTTCAGAATGTCATCGTCGAACACCTTCACCACTGCTCCCAGCGCCATGGCAGCACGTGCTGCCATGGCGCCGGCCACACCGGCGCCAATGATCACCACCTCGGTGGGAGAGATACCGGGAATGCCTCCAAGCAAGATTCCTTTGCCACCATGGGCATTGCTTAACAGTTCTGCCGCCAGCGTGATGGAAGAAGCTCCTTCAATTTCCGAGATTGTGGTCACAAAGGGCGACACACCGGTTTCATCGTAAATAAGTTCGTAAGCGAGTGCATTTATTTTTTTCTCGGACATCAGCTCCAGCAAAGGCTTGGAGAGCTTGTGCAAATGGAGAAATGAAAAAACGGTGGTTCGCGGTCGCATCATCTGTACCTCCCCAAGTGTGGGAGGCAATATTTTCAGGATCAGGTCGGCCTGAAAGACTTCCGTGGCTGTCTCCACAATTTCTGCTCCCGATTCGGCATAGTAGCTGTCGGAGTAGTTGATGGAGAGCCCGGCTCCCGCTTCAAACAATATTCTGTATCCTGCTGAAACCAATAATGAGACGGTTTCCGGGGTCAGTGGCACCCGTCTCTCCTCAGCCTGATTCTCTTTGGGTATGCCGATGACTAGGGAGACTTTCTGCTTTTCGGCTTTCAGCATTAGCTCACGCACAATAAATGAGGTGCTTCTTAGGGAGTCGTGGATCATGCTTTCTTTCTGTTACTTAATAGTTCTTCAATGCCCAGGACCGTTAAATGAATTTCTTTTTTTGTAATCATGCGGTCGGTATGGTAAACAATGTGTGCACCGTTGTAATAACGCTCTCTTTGTGCCAAATGTTCCCTGATGAACGGAACAAGCTCCTCATCCGTTTTTCCGGCAATGAGGGGACGCACCGTCTTTGATGCCTGCAGCCGGGCAGCAAGTTCCTCGGGGGAAGCTTCAATGTAGATGGTGGTGCCGGTTCGGTTCATGAGTGCCATGTTGTCGAAATAACAGGGTGCCCCTCCACCGGTAGAAATCAATACATCCTCAAAGGTAGCTACTTCCTGCAGTGCATGGCTCTCGATTCTTCGGAACACTTGCTCACCCTTCTCTTCAAAAAGGGTGGCAATTGACTTTCTGTATTTGTTCTCGATGAAGGTATCCAGATCGATAAATTCCAGTGACAGGGACTTGGCCAGCAGCTTCCCCACTGTGGTCTTTCCCGATCCCATATATCCTATTATAAAAATTCGTTCCATAATTCTTTAGCGGTCAGCTGTCAGCGATCAGCTGTCAGCGTTTTAGGTGTCAGCGGTCAGCTTCAGTTGTCTAAAATTTACAATTTCAGCGGTTTGTTTTATAGCGTTCAGCTGTCAGCATTCAGCTTTTTTAGGAGCAATTATTTTTAGCGATCAGCGGTCAGCGATCAGCTTTTTTAGTAGTAATTATATTATCCCAGCGGCATATCATTTACACATGCTTACAATTAAAAACGAACCGATGACACTAACATACTTTCACCTCAGAAGCTGATTCCTGAAAGCTGATTCCTGACTCCTGAATCCTCTTACCGCTGTATTTTACACCAATTCCACCTCCGGAGCTGATCGCTGACTCCTGACTCCTGAATCCTTTTTTACAACAACGGCGCAAAAAGC
The DNA here is from genome assembly GCA_002383605.1 of Proteiniphilum sp. UBA4084. Taxonomy (GTDB): domain Bacteria; phylum Bacteroidota; class Bacteroidia; order Bacteroidales; family Dysgonomonadaceae; genus Proteiniphilum. The sequence goes on from DFYK01000004.1 coordinate 48,881, forward strand.
CGCAGCAGCGATTCAAAAAAGCGTTTTGTTACCGGGCGTTTCGACCATTCCCGCAGCGATATCTGCTGACAGTGGCGCTGATCATCGGTAAAAATATCCTCTGCCTCCGCCGCCAGCTCATTGTCGTAAATGAAAGCCTCCACTTCGAAATTCTGATCGAAACTGCGTGAATCGAAGTTGGCCGACCCCAGGAGGGTGAGCGAGTGATCGAACACCATCATCTTGGCATGCAGGAAGCCTTTCCTGTACTGATAGATTTTCACGCCGGCATGCAACATCTCCTTGAAGTAGGAGCGCGATACCATCTGCACCAGGGCCACATCGGAGCGTTCCGACAGCATCAGCCGCACATCCACTCCCCGCAGCGCCGCCGCTTGGAGGGCATGCACCATGGTGTCAGGCGGCAGGAAGTAGGGTGTTTGAATGAAAATGGACTTACGTGCTTCATATATTGCCTGCGTAATACCGTATGAAATCTCGTTTTCCTCACTCAGGGGGCCGCTGTTGACAATTTGCATGGGACATTCGCCAAAGTTGTCGAGCATGGGGAAATAATCGCGTGAGGTGATCAGCGTTTGGGAAACAAAGTACCAGTCGATCAGGAAGACCGACTGCAATCCCTGCACGCCCTTTCCTTCGATGCGGGCATGGGTATCACGCCAGGGGCCCCATTTGAAGCCATTTATGTAACGATCGGCAATATTCATACCTCCCACATAGCCTATCTGACCGTCGATTACCACGATCTTCCGGTGTGTCCGGTAGTTCAGCCGCGAAGTGAAGGCCGACCAGGTAAGCTTCAGAAAAGGTTCCGTTTCTATCCCGGCCATGCGGAACTCCTCGAAGAATTTCTTCTTTGCTTTTCGTGAACCGAAACTGTCGTAAATGACACGTACTTCCAGTCCCTCCCCGGCCTTTTGGATCAGTGCTTCCTGAAATTGACGTCCCATCTCATCATCCATGAAAACATAATACTCCACATGGATGTGTTTTTTTGCTTCTTTGATATCGGCAAGAAGACTTTCAAATTTATCCCTGCCGTTTGTGAAAAGTTTTACATCGTTTCCCCCGAGAAGGGGTGTGTAATCCATATTTTTCAGCAGGTTCACCAGGTTGGTATGTTCTTCCGGAACAGCTACCTCAACAGGTGTTTCCATCTCATCCAGCGGACGTTTTTTCAGCTTGCTGTACATCCTTTTGGAGATGAGATATTTTTTTGTTGTATCCTGGCCAAAAATGGAATACCAGATAATACCCACAAAAGGCAGAAAGACAACCGCCATTACCCATGCGACAGTTTTAATGGGATTGCGGTTCTCCAAAATCACCACAACCACAATGCTAATCACCGTGAGAAGGTACAGTATCTCCAGGATCAGGATAAATGTCGCATTAATCTGCATGGTTTATGTCCGATATTTACCGTCGCCGGTGTCTTCCAGAATATTCAGGTAAGAATGATAGCGGCTTTCACTGATGTGGTGCTCTTCCACCGCCTTCCGTACTGCACAGTCGGGTTCATTCAGATGCAGGCAGTTGTAGAATTTGCACTTCTCCGACACTTTAAATATTTCCGGGAAATAGTGGGAGACCTCTGCTGGCATCATATCAATGGTACCGAAGCCCTTGATACCAGGCGTATCGATGACAAATCCGCCGTTATCCAGTTCAATCATCTCCGAGTAGGTGGTGGTGTGCATTCCCTTGTGATGGTAACCGGATATTTCGCCTGTCTTTTGCACATTCTCTCCTTTCAAGGCGTTGATGATACTCGATTTCCCAACACCCGAATGGCCTGCCAGCAGGATGATCTTGTCGCGGGTAATCTCCCGGATCTCTTCCACTCCCTCACCGGCCACCATGGATGTCTTCATGCTACGATATCCGATTACGGAGTAGAGCTGGATGAGTGCCTGCAGGTAATCTTTTTCTTCTTCGTTGTATAGATCGATTTTATTGAAATCCAGGACGACCGGCACGGAGTATGCTTCGGCAGTCACCAGAAACCGGTCGATGAACACCGTGGTTGTTTCCGGATAACGAACCGTGATACACAGGAGAGCCACATCGATATTCGCCGCCAGGATGTGGGCATGCTTGGAGAGGTTGGAAGCTTTGCGTACGATATAATTTTTGCGTTCGTCGATGTCGGTGATGAAGGCGGTACCATCGCGATTCACATTCATGAATACCATGTCGCCCACCACCACGGGGCTTGTGCTGCGGATGCCTTTCAGTCGAAGGTTCCCCTTGGCCTTGCAAATAAGGTCGCTTCCGCTGGCTGTGCGTACGAGATAGGTGTTGCCGGTATTCTTAATGACCCGGCCTTTCACCCCTTTCAAGTTGCTTTCCTCTCCCTCCTTTTCCATTAAACGGTGAGGATTTCTTTTTCCTTGCCAGCAAACCGCTCATCTACCTTCTTAATGTAGATATCGTGGAGTTTCTGCAACTCGTTTTCTCCATCTTTCCCCATATCTTCGGGCAGTCCCTCTTTCACTGCTTTTTTCACTTCGTCGATACCTTCACGACGTGCGTTGCGGATGCTGATCTTGGCTTCTTCGGCTTCCTGCTTGGTCTGCTTCACCAGTTGTTTGCGGCGTTCTTCGGTCAGGGGCGGTATTCCCAGCCGGATCACTTCGCCGTTGTTCTCGGGTGTGATTCCCACGTCGGAGTCCTGGATGGCTTTTTCCACCACCCTCAACATGTTTTTTTCCCAGGGTTGTACCATGATGGTCTTCGCATCGGGTGTGGTCACTGTGGCCACGTTAGATAGGGGAACCATGCTGCCGTAATACTCCACGCGGATTCCGTCGAGAATGTGTGCATTGGCGCGGCCCGCCCTGATGCGGGAAAATGTTTCTTCCAAAAATTCGAGGGTCATCTGCATTTTCTCCTCGGCATCTTTTCTGATTGTCGTTGTATCCATAGGTAACTGTAATTTGTTGTTTCTGGAAACAAAAATAGTGAAAATATTTTAAATGGTTCCTACAAATGAATCAATGTACCAATATCTTCGCCATCAATCACCTTTTTCAGGTTGCCGTAGCTGTCCATATCAAAGACCACGACGGGCAGGTTATTTTCCTTACACAGCGTGGTGGCGGTAAGGTCCATCACCCTGAGTCCACGCTCATATACTTCATCGAAGGTGATGGTACGGAACTTGGTGGCTGTGGGGTCTTTCTCCGGATCAGCGGTATAAACACCGTCTACGCGGGTTCCCTTGAACATGGCATCGGCTTCGATCTCAACACCCCGCAGAGTGGATGCCGTATCGGTGGTAAAGAAGGGGTTTCCGGTACCACCGGCAATGATGGCAACTTCACCCCGTTCCATTGCTTCAATGGCCTTCCACTTGGAGTAAAGCTCGCCTACCGGTTCCATGCGGATGGCGGTGAAAACACGGTTTTTTTGTCCCGATGAGGTCAATGCAGAGCTTAGGGCCAGGCTATTGATCACGGTGGCCAGCATCCCCA
>DFYK01000132.1:0-1323 GCA_002383605.1 Proteiniphilum sp. UBA4084
CCGTCGGCATTCGATATGGCAATGTTGGCCGTGGTACGTTCCAGCTCGGCATCAGCCATCTGCGAAGCAATGGTCCGCTTCCAGATCAGTTCATACAGACGTTTTTCCTGTGCCGTACCCGATACTTCATGCTCACTCATGTAGGTGGGACGAATGGCTTCGTGTGCTTCCTGGGCACCTTTTGCCTTGGTGGTATACTGACGTACCTGGTGATACGTCTCACCATATTGTTCAATGATCTCTGTCTTTGCCGTTCCAATGGCAAGACCCGAAAGATTCACCGAGTCGGTACGCATATAGGTAATCTTTCCCGACTCGTAGAGCCGCTGTGCCACCATCATGGTCTGCGACACCGAAAAACCCAGCTTGCGTGAGGCCTCCTGCTGCAGCGTGGAGGTGGTAAAAGGTGCGGCGGGCGATTTCTTTGCCGGCCGGGTGGTAATATCGTCAATGGTAAAGTCCGAATTCTTCAGTTTCTCCAGCAGTGCCAATGCCTCTGCCTTGGTTTTCAGCCGTTTGTTGTATTCAGCTTTGATCTCGTACAACTGACCGTTTTCTTCTTTCGTAAAAATGCCCACAATCCGGTAGGCTGCTTCGGAAGTAAACTGTTGTATCTCCCGTTCACGATCGACGATGAGCCGCACGGCAACCGACTGGACGCGTCCTGCCGAGAGGGCAGGTTTGATCTTTCGCCAAAGAACGGGTGAAAGTTCAAAACCCACAATGCGGTCCAGTACGCGACGCGCCTGTTGGGCATCGACCAGATTCTGGTCGATCTTCCTCGGATTTTTGATGGCTTCCTGAATGGCAGTCTTGGTGATCTCGTGAAAGACAATGCGTTTGGTATTTTCCTCTTTCAGCCCCAATGTATCGAACAAATGCCATGAGATGGCTTCCCCCTCACGGTCCTCATCGGAAGCAAGCCAGACAGTCTCTGCCTTTTTGGCTGCCGCCTTCAGCTCGGTTACCACCTTTTTTTTATCGGCCGGTACTTCATAGATGGGCTTGAAACCATCTTCAATATCGATGCTGAAATCTTTTTTCTTCAAATCACGGATATGCCCGTAACTGGACATGACGTGAAAGTCATTTCCGAGAAACTTCTCAATTGTTTTCGCTTTTGCAGGCGACTCAACGATGACCAGGTTTTTATCCATTCAATCCTTGTTCTTCAATTTTATGATGTGGGTACGATCCCCCAATTTGGGTGCAAAAGTAGTAATTTTGTACAAGGAACAACACTTTTTTTTGAAAATCATTGTTTATTAAGTATTTTTCAGCGATCAGTGGAATAGTGGTCAGGATTCAGCGATCAGCGGTCAG
>DFYK01000132.1:1347-9143 GCA_002383605.1 Proteiniphilum sp. UBA4084
TCAACGCCGTAGATTGCGGAGAGCATTTCCTTCAGTTTTATCGAAAGGGAGCGGCGTATCTGCAGTGTCATCCTGCAGGTCTCCCTGAAATCCTGCGTCCATTGTACCGTCTCGAACTGTTTCAACACACGCATTACGTCGTTGAGCAGTATATAATCAAAATGAATTTCGATTACATCGTCGACCGTCTTCTCCACAACTGCAGCATTGGTAATGGCATCGGCTGCCGCCTCCTTGTAAGCTTTGATAAGTCCGCCGGTCCCGAGCAGCGTACCGCCGAAATAGCGCACGACCAGAATCAGCACATCGGTCAGCTCTGCCGAGTTGATCTGTCCAAGTATGGGTTTTCCGGCAGTCCCCGAAGGTTCACCATCGTCGTTCACGCGATACTCCTCCCGCTCCCATCCAAGCATATATGCCCAGCAAGCATGCCGGGCATCGTAATACTTTTTGCGGTGCACATCCACGATCTCCTTTACCTCTTCGGCGCTCTTCACCGGAAAGATAAAAGAGAGAAACTTGCTCTTCTTCTCGGTGATATACCCCTCAGCCGGCCTCTCCACCGTTTTATACGTGTCGTCCATCATGGTGCAAATTTACAAAAAACCTCATGTATTTATAATTCATCCAGCACCATTTTTAAATCGGTGATAATATCTTCGGCATCCTCCAATCCTACGGAAAGGCGGAACAATCCCTTACCTGCAAATAATCTCCACGACTCCAGCTGCCGTAATGATGGGCTGCTTCCTTTCCATTCTCTACCTGAAACGTGAGCAATCCGGAGAAATTCTTCATTTGTTCCTTTGCCAACGCATACTGTAAATGCGACGGGAGGCCGGGATAAACTACCCTCTTTACTTTCGGATGCGACTCTAAAAACCGGGCGACTTGTAGGGCATTCCCCTCATGCGCTTTCATTCGAAGTGGGAATGTAGCGATACCTCGCATGATCAACCAGGCGTTAAACGGACTCATTATCCCACCCAACCGCAAAGATGTTTTCTTTCTGAGTGGAGTCATGTTGGCACGGGATCCTATTACCACTCCCCCAAGTGCATCTCCATGTCCCCCGAGATATTTCATAAGCGAATGGATGACAAAGTCGGCACCCAACTCCATGGGGCGCGTAGCTGCCGGTGTGGCAAAGGTAGAGTCAACGGCTAGCAGGGATCCCGCCTCATGAGCAATTGATGCCACCACTTTTATATCGGTCAGACGCAAAATAGGATTGCATGGGGTTTCGATATAAACAAGTTTCGTTTCGGGGGTCAGTGCCTTTTTTACAGCATCGGCATCGGACATGTTTACTTTTTCCGCGGAAAATCCCGCATCGGCGTCGGTAACAAAGGTCGATGACATCACTATGTTGGGCGTTGAAGCTTTGCTATTGGGATCAGGTTCTTCTCCGGCATGAATTGCTTTTGTCTGAAAACCTGTGGGAAAATTAATTTTAGTCATTATATATAACTTTCTGATTATGACACATTAACAGTGAAAAAATGGGGATTATTCAAGAATTCAGGCCGCAACAATTAATTTAACTGAACCGGCAAAATAAACGTTAACTGATGCAACTTTTTATCTTAAATAGCATCTATAAGATATGGTACATGACATCAATTAATTTCAAATAAACCAGCATGAAAGCAAAAATTTTTCTTTTAATGATATTGGCCGTCCTGATTGGCTGTAACCCGGACGAATTGAATATGGATAAAGAGTCCGTGAACCAGGTTTTGATGTTACAAGTGGATTATACTACCCTTGAATTTGAAGGAGGGACTGAATTTCATTTCGAGAAACCAACGGACGAATTTACCATCATCCATGAATATATACCACCTGCTGATTTTGGAGAGGTAAAGTTATTTTACAAGGAGTTGAACGAACTGCTTTTCGCGGGCACCATCCACTGGATGGGAACAGGAAAAATGAATTTTCCCGAAAAGCTGGTGCCGGCAGACAAGTTCAATAAGGTAATAACCGAGGACTTAGTGATTCCGTCCAATGGCTTTGAAAATATTTTCAACCCGGATAATCACGATTTAACGTATGAGTATTATTACGAGATATGGCTCAGGGTACAGAATTTAACAAAAGCCAGGGAATATTTAAGGGTCAATCCCCTTCAAAAGGTCAAAGTATTCCTGTATACCCCCAGCGTGGGAGTGGGAAATCCCCTGGATTGGAACTGGATTGTCTATTTGCAGAAATAACTCAGAGTATAACACCTAAGATTATAGTCAAACAAAAAGGCTAACAGATGCAGAGAGGGAAAAACTATTTAGCTTCTGAAAAACGTAAGTATTGCGTATATTATAGAATACACAGAACAGTTTATCGAAGATATAATGGTACATAAAAAAACGGGACAGAAATCAATCCTGATAAAATCAATGCCCTGATAGATGAAATACAGCAACACCCGACAACAGGTAGAGGTAAACCAGAAGCATTAAGAGGAAATAGAAAGGGACAATGGTCGAGACGAATAACGAGAGAACATCGGTTAATCTATGAAATTCACGACGATATTATTACGGTAATAATGATTAGTGCTTCTGGTCATTATGACAAAAAATGATTGACAGGGGTGACAGCGTTAGCAACATCAATTAAATTAAATCGCGTCGCAGGGGATGGTTTTTCGATTTATTGAAAATCATCTGTCCGTGGGCATTTCCCTTTCTCAACATGGCGCGTTCCTCTTCGGATAGCAAAGACACCTGCTTGCAGTCATCGGAACAGCACCCATTCATCTCGGCAGCACATTTGTCGCACTGGATAAACAGGAGGTGGCATCCTTCGTTCTTACAGTTAGTATGTCTGTCGCAAGAAGCGCCGCACTGGTGGCAATGGGCAATCACCTCTTCCGAGATGCGTTCTCCCAGTCGTTCGTCGAACACGAAGTTTTTTCCGATAAATTTCATGGGAAGGTTCTCTTCTCTTGCTTTCCGGGCGTATTCAATGATACCACCTTCCACGTGGTACACGTTCCTGAATCCGTTGTGAAGCATATAAGCACTCGCTTTCTCGCAACGAATACCACCCGTACAGTACATCACAATGTTTTTGTCTTTGTACTTTTTCAGCATCTCGACCGCCATGGGCAATTGCTCCCGAAACGTATCGGAAGGTATTTCCAGTGCGTCTTCAAAATGCCCCACTTCATATTCGTAATGATTGCGCATATCCACCACAATGGTGCCGGGTTGCCCGGTGATCTCGTTATACTCCCGGGCAGTGAGGTACTTTCCTTTCTTGGAAGGATCGAACGCCGGATCATCAATCCCATCGGCAACCACTTTATCGCGCACTTTCATCCGCAAGACCCAGAATGATTTGCCATCGTCATCCAGCGCCACATTCAGGCGAATTCCATTCAGTGCCGGGTCTGCAGCATACAATACTGTGCGAAAAGCATCCAAACTGCTTTGAGGTACGGAAATTTGTCCGTTAATTCCTTCCTTGGCGATATAGACACGGCCGAACACCCCGATGGCATCGAATTGAATATACAGGTTATTACGAAATTGCTGAGGATCGGCAATATGAAAATATTTATAGAATGAGATCGTAACACGGGCTTCAGTTTCCTGGAGCATTCTCTCCTTAAGATCTTTATTTGAAATGCGATTAAAAAGCTGTGACATAATAAAAAATCGAAATAAATACTTGCGTTTGCCGGCTTTATGTATGGTGCAGGGTGGCAATAAACCGGCTACGTGAAATAAAACAACATAACCCCAGGTTTGTTTATTTTCCTTCCACGTTCTATCAAAAGGGGAAGGTACAACACACTATAATGATCGCAAGCATGAAGCTTATAACTATTTTCAATCCAACAGCCTTCGCGTAAAAGATTTCTATCGGAATAAGCTCATTACGGAGTCCTGGTTTTATTATGGCAAAAGAAACGGCATGAGAATAAACGGATATCGATTGAACAATCAAGTGAGGAGGATGGTTAACATGTATGGACAGGCCGGTTTTACCTCAGGGAATGTAGAAAACGAATGCCTGTGCTGATCAAGGTACCAAAAGAAAAGAACGGAGAGGAGAATGAGCAAAATCCCCCTACATTGGAAAATAATCATTGGCATGGTGTTTGGTGTGCTGCTCGGTTTACTGATGAGTGCCTTCAGTTGGGGGAAAGAGTTCGTGATTGACTGGATTGCTCCGTTTGGCACTATCTTTATACGACTGCTCAAACTGATCGCCATCCCGCTGATCTTCGTCTCGTTGATAAAAGGAATATCCGACCTGAAAGATATTTCAAGCTTCAGGGATATCGGGTTCCGCACCATTATGTTGTACATCAGCACGACCGTGGTCGCCGTCACGATCGGGCTGCTGCTGGTGAACGTGCTGCAACCGGGGGCGGGCATTACCGAAGAGACCATTGAGGAGCTTACCAGCGCCTATACTTCGGAGCAGGCCATCACTTCGAACATCTACGAAGCAGTGGAGCAGGCAAGTAGTCCCCTGAATTTTCTGGTGGACATAGTACCTGATAATATTTTCGCTGCGTTAGGCAATAACAGCCTGATGCTCCAGGTAATCTTTTTTTCCATTCTGTTTGGTATCTGCATGCTACTGATTGACCCGGCAAAAGCCAGGCCAATTGCAGCTATTATTGACGGGCTGAATGCAGTGGTGCTGAAGATGGTCGACCTGATCATGTGGATGGCTCCCTTTGCCGTTTTTGCCTTGTTGTCACAAATCATTGTCAGCACTGACAACGTGGAAATCCTGAAAAAATTGCTCTATTACGGGCTGACGGTCTTGCTGGGACTAACCCTCATGCTTCTTTTTTATCTGCTCGTCCTCTTCCTCTACACGAAGAAATCGCCCCGGTGGCTTCTGCGGGGAATCGCTCCGGCGCATCTACTGGCTTTCTCTACCAGCTCCAGCGCAGCCACGCTGCCTGTCACGATGGAACGGGTGACCTACCACCTGGGGGTAAACAACCAGGTATCAAGCTTCGTGTTGCCGGTAGGTGCTACCATCAACATGGACGGAACCAGCCTATATCAGGCAGTGGCAGCCGTCTTCATAGCCCAGGCACTGCACATCCCCCTTGACTTTTCCGACCAGCTGACAATCATACTCACCGCACTGATGGCATCCATTGGAGCGGCCGCAGTGCCCGGTGCCGGGATGATCATGCTGGTGATTGTTCTGGAATCAATCGGAATACCGGCAGAGAAGCTGGCCGTGGGCCTCGCGCTCATTTTTGCTGTAGACCGGCCACTGGATATGTGCCGCACGGTCATCAATGTCACGGGCGATGCCACGGTATCAGTCGTGGTTGCCAAATCGCTTGGGAAACTGCACCCGGAGGCATGACCCCCTCCTCTTTACCGGCATTCGTAAAAACAATCTGAAAGTGTCGGGTTGTTTTTATCCACACTTGGATGCGCCGCAGTTCCTGCATTTCAGACAACCCTCTTCGTAAACCAGGGTCTCGTGACCGCAAACGGGACATTTCTGTCCCTTGGCTTCTGTCTCATTGGGCAGGTATTTCTTCAACGCACGCTCCACCCCGTTCTTCCAGGTGTTGATGGTCTCGCTGTCGAGCTCCAGTCCAGATACCAGCTTGATTACCTGATCGATGGGCATCCCGTAGCGCAACACGCCAGAGATCAGCTTGGCATAGTTCCAGAATTCCGGATTGAACTTCCCGTCCAGTCCCTCAATGGTAACTTTGTAACCACGGCGGTTCTGAAACTGGAAGTCGTAATGTTTCCGACCGTCGTTGTCATAGGCTTTGATGATCTTCCCGGTGGTCACATTTTTCGGCACCATGATGCCATCATCTTCATCATTGATACCAGTGAAGATCTCATAGGGACGGCCATTCAGCAAACCGATGAAAGCAATCCACCGCTCCTTGTTGTTCTGGAACTTAATCACGTCGGCATCCAGCTCAATGGGGCGGGAGGTGACAATCTGCGGCATTTCGAAGCAGTCGTCATCTTTTGTCTCTTTCCCCTCCTTTTCGGAGTCACCATTGGAGATGAGCACTCCTGCACGCGATCCGTCACGATAAACAGTACATCCCTTGCAGCCGCTCTTCCAGGCTTCCATATACAACTCGCCGACCAGCTCCTCCGACACATCGGACGGCAGGTTGATGGTCACACTGATGGAATGATCCACCCACTTCTGCACCCGACCCTGCATCTTCACCTTCTGCAGCCAGTCCACATCGTTGGAGGTTGCTTTATAATAGGGTGATTTTTCTACCATCTCATCCACCTCAGCGGGGGTGTAACGTTTGGTAGTGGAATAACCGTTGGCCTCCATCCAGGTTACAAACTTGTGGTGAAATACCACATATTCTTCCCAGGAATCACCGTTCTCATCCACAAAATCGATCTTCACATCCCTGTCGTTCGGGTTCACTTTGCGGCGGCGGGTATAGACCGGCAGAAATACCGGCTCAATACCGGAGGTAGTCTGCGACATCAGGCTGGTGGTCCCTGTCGGGGCAATAGTCAGCAATGCAATGTTGCGCCGGCCGTATTTGACCATATCCTCATACAACTGTGAATCAGCATCCTTGATCCGATTAATAAAGGGATTGTTTTTCTCTCTTTCGGCATTGAATATCTCAAATGCACCACGCTCCTTCGCCATGTTCACCGATGAACGATAGGCATTGAGTGCCACGGCGCGATGTACCTTTTCCGAGAAATCGGTACCCTCTTCCGTCCCGTAACGGATGCCGAGGGCGGCCAGCATATCCCCCTCGGCCGTGATACCCACACCGGTACGGCGTCCCTGCAGGGTCTTACGCTGAATTTTTTTCCAGAGAGTACGCTCGGCCGACTTCACCTCTTCCGACTCGGGGTCGGCATCGATCTTTGCGAGGATCATGTCGATCTTCTCCGATTCGAGATCCACAATGTCGTCCATAATCCGTTGCGCCAGCTGTACATGTTTGGCAAACAGGTCGAAATCGAAGTAGGCATCCTCCCTGAAAGGATTCACCACGTAGGAGTACAGATTGATGGCCAGCAAACGGCAGCTGTCGTAAGGACAGAGCGGAATCTCGCCACACGGGTTGGTGGACACGGTTTTAAAACCCAGGTCGGCATAACAGTCCGGGACCGACTCACGAATGATGGTATCCCAGAAAAGTACCCCAGGTTCGGCCGACCGCCACGCATTGTGGATAATCTTGTCCCACAGATGCCTTGCGTTGATTGTCTTCTCATATTTGGGCGTGTCGGAATCGATGGGATACTTCTGGATGTAGTTGCTCCCGGCAGCTGCGGCCTCCATAAACTCATCATCGATCTTCACCGAGATGTTGGCGCCGGTCACCTTTCCCTGCTCCAGCTTGGCATCAATAAAGTTTTCAGAGTCTGGATGCTTGATCGACACACTCAGCATCAGGGCGCCGCGGCGGCCATCCTGGGCCACTTCGCGGGTAGAGTTGGAGTAACGCTCCATAAAAGGGACAAGTCCTGTGGAGGTGAGCGCCGAATTTTTGACGGGAGAGCCCTTGGGCCGGATATGAGAGAGATCATGCCCTACCCCGCCACGACGTTTCATCAGTTGCACCTGCTCTTCATCGATACGGATGATCGCGCCGTAAGAATCGGCATTTCCTTCCATCCCGATCACAAAACAGTTCGACAGGGAGGCTACCTGATATTCGTTTCCGATGCCGGTCATGGGGCTTCCCTGCGGAATGATATATTGAAACCGATCAAACAGGTCGAACAGTTCCCGTTCGCTCAAAGGATTGCCGTATTTTTTCTCTATTCTTGCAATTTCTTTGG
>DFYK01000129.1 GCA_002383605.1 Proteiniphilum sp. UBA4084
CGCAGGATGATGTGCTTGAAGCCGGGCTGTTCCGCATCGGGATAGATGCCACCCACTCCCTTGAAGAACCAGGCGCCGATCTCGCCAAACATCTGTAACGGGACACTCAGCTCAGTTTGTGTTCCACTGGCATAGATACCTGTCTCCCGATTCAGGAATTTTTCGTTGATTGCATTTTTGATCTTTTCAGCCAGTGCCGTGTAATGCAGGTGATCAGTTTCTTTGCCGAACAACTTTGCTGCCCGCGCCAGAATGGTAGCATCTACAAAAAAGTCTACATAATCCACATAGCGCCGGATGTGATCGTAACTATCGGCCAGCAGCTTGCTGTCGCCATAGAAACGGTATATTTCCCAGGGAATGATGGCAATGGTACTGGTCCAGTCCAGCCCGTTGGCCGTGCCGTAGCCCCATCTTCCCGTGGGGATGATGTCGGGGAGTACCCCGTTGGGTTGTTGTTCGTCCCGGTGGTCGGCCAGCCATTTCTCATAGACGGTGATCCCGTCAAAATTATAGAGGGCGGTCTCGATGGCAAAATGGCCGTCGCCGGTCCAACCGTTCTTCTCCCGCTGCGGGCAGTCGGTGGGATACCCCATCAGGTTCGAGAGGTAGGCATTGTTCGTGGCCCGCCATAACTTGTTTATCAGCTCGCTGGAAGTCTCAATCTTTCCAATCGGCGGCACATCGCTGTGCATGAAGTAGGCCGTCAGGCTTTGTTTATCCAGCTCGACAGGCTCACTGCCTGTGACCTCCACATAACGGAACCCCTTGTAGTTGAACCGGGCCATGAACGCATCCTCTCCCTTTCCGCTCAGTGTCAGAATATCTGTCTGGAAAGGATCATTCTCCTTGTCGCCGCGGTAATAGACATCAATATTGGATAAATCGAGACGACCATTTTCATCCAGTCGCTCCCCATGTCTGATCCGGAGTCGGGTACCCTCTTTTCCCGAAACCTTTATGCGGGTCACGCCCGCCATGTTCTGACCAAAATCGTAGCGGTAAGTTCGCTCATCGATCTTTCTGAAGGAGACAGCGGGCAGGGTGCGTACATTGTGAACGGGGCGCAACTGTTGTGCGGTAATGTTTTGTGAGGGAGCGTTGTCGAAGTTCCATACTGCCAGCGACTGGTGGTTGTACCAGCCATTGCCCAGGATCACACCCACGGCATTCTCTCCCTGCTGCAACTGCGTTGTCACATCGTGGGTGACATAGAGGTTTCTCCTGTCGAAACGGGTGTACATCGGGTCGAGACGCTGGTTGCCGATCTTCTCCCCGTTGACATGAAGCTCATACAGTCCGGCTGCGGCAATATATACCCGTGCCGAAGCAATCTCCTTGCGTACATCGAATTGCTTGCGAAAGTAGGGTGCCGCTTTGTGATGGATATCCCTGCCATCGCTGATCCAGCTGCCCTGCCAGTTGCTGATGTGCATCATCCCCGTTTCGAAGGAGTGCACCGCCGAGGTGGTTGCACGGCCTCTACCATCCCAGAGGATCACCTTCCAGTAATATTTTGTAAAAGGCTTGAGTGCGGCTCCCGCATAAGGAACCAGCTGCCCTTCCGAATCGATCCGGCCGGTGTCCCAGAGACCGCTGCCGGCTTCGCTATCTTCCTTTCCATCCCGGTCTTTTCCGTTTACTCCTTTCTCGGCATTCTGTGCAGCCTTACCCGGGTCGACAATCTGCAGGGAGTCCGTGCCCACAAGCAGCCTGTACGCTTTCTGTGCGGCACCTTCTTTTCTGTCTTCCATTCTCCAGCTTAGTCGGGGAGTAGCATGGTCGATTCCCAACGGATTTTCCAGGTGGTCGGTCTGTAGGTCAACAGGTCTAAATGTGTTCCCTTTACCCGAATTTTGTCCGTTCATGGAAACAGCGAAGAGCAATAGTATAATGAAAAGTGATGTTTTGTTCATTCTCTTGTCGTTATGTGCGGACCACTGAGATGACAGATCTCATCGCTCCACGGTGAAAACCCATTTTCCTGAGCCGATATTTTCGATGACCGAAAAATCGCCTTTTCGCTTGTATTGCGCAGACTGATTGTTTATTTCAACATCCTGCCTTCTGGAAAAGAAGGGGATATATATATCGGCGGTGGTGTTGGCCGGAATGTGAACCTCGAGTTGGAACGACTTTCCCGGATCATTGGTAAACTTGACCGATACATCACCCCGTACGGTGGGATGCTTAACCTCAGCAAATTGCAGCGAGCCCGGTTGCGGCCTGATTCTGATTTTCCTGAACCCCGGTTCCAGGGGCTCAATTCCCATCAGCTTCCGGGGAATGATGTTGGCTGGTGCTGCGCCCCAGGCATGATTCCAGTCCTGATTCGGTTTATATTTGTTATCCCAGGCTTCCATGGTGATGGTGGAACCACTGCGGATCATGTTGTACCAGCTCCGTTCACCGGTGGAGGTGAGCAGTTGCAGGCCATACGCCGCATCGTGAGCGCCATAGACGGCATCGAGCAGAAACTGTGCTCCATAGACACTACATGCCATGCCGCGCGACCGGATAAAATCGAGTACAGATTCCATATTTTCATCTTCCACAAGTCCAAAAGCAAGGGGAAACATATTGGCGTGTAAAGATGCGTGTGACGTGCCAATGCCATCTATATAATATCCTCTTTTTTTATCGAATAGCTCTTCATTAAAAACCTGTTTTAATCTGACGGCCTGCTTAAGGTACATAGCATGATCGTCACTTTTTCCGAGGATATCGGCAATCTGAGCCATCAGCGTAATGGCCCTGTAATGAAATGCATTCACCACGGTGTTGATGTCGGTAAAGACAAAACCGTCGGTTTCACCATCCTCTTCCTTTTCCAATCCGAGAATGCCGGTGTGGGGCCAGTCCACAATATCCCTTAACTTCCCGTTAAAGTGAATGGATTGAAGTAGCTTCGGTGTCATCTTTCCGGTACGCGTACTGATGAATCCCTGCTTATCTGCCAGACCGGACAGTGTTTTTGCTTTCAGGTCGTCATAAAAATATGCCAGAGAGCGACTGTCACCGGTATAAAGGTAATCCTCCCAGGCCATCAGTACCGACTGCAGGATCCATTCCGTGGGCCAGGTGGGTTTATGTATCAGATACTCATGGGTGTATCGGGCCATGTTGTATTCGCGTGCCACACAATAGTGCGACAACTGGTTGATCAACGCATCGGCTTCGTAGGGAATCCGCTCCCTGTCGCCATCGACATATACACCCAGAAAAGAGGTGGCCTTGATGGAATATTTGCAGATCTCCCATACCTGATTTAAAATCGTGTCGGAGCTGTGAAAGTAAGATTCCGCATCGTTGAACGGATAGAATGCCGTTTCCCTGACAATATCTTTTTCCTGCAATGGATGTTTGTAATTCTCTATTTCAAGGTAACGGAACGGAGTCACTTCACCGATATATTCAGGAACTAAAATTGCCTGAGGTCCTGTGTTTCGGGCATCGGCGGGTATCGTGACAATGTATGTGTTGCTGCCTTTCTCCGGTACAAGGGTGTAGCGGGAGTAGCGGATGGTTCCTCCTGGATTGCGGTCCACCCTGCCATCACGCGCTGCTTCACCCAGATGAATAACCACCGTGTCGGTACCATAATCCGAAAAGAGGTTGATCCGCACCCTTCCAAATGCAGCTTTCCCGAAGTCAGCAAAATAACCCTCCCTGTTCAGGTTTGTGATCTGCCACGGGTATTCGTCCTGCTTTTGAATGGGGTAGCGGTCGGTGGCATAATCTGAGAGTGTATCTGCTGTTTTGAACTGTGACATGTTGGAATAGGAAGATTCCCTGCCGTGGTTATCCCAGACCTTCACTTTCCAGTAAACGACTGCTCCCGGTTTTAGCGGTTTGCCGTTATAGGGGATATTCGCCGAGTGACTGCTGAAAACTTTTCCGCTGTCCCACAGGTTGCCGTTTCCGGTTTGTAATTTCTGCTTACTGTCGGCGACCAGAATCCGATAAGCCGTTTGCAGCATGTTGTTTGTACCTTCCGGGATAAGCCATCCAAAGACGGGTCGGCGGGTGGAAATTTCGGTGAACCGGAACTGCTCTTTGCGTAAAGTTGCTTCTTGGACATCGAGGTTGACGGGATATCCGTTCAGAAGCACCCTCCCCGGTGATGATAACAGATTGACCGTTAGTTCAGTCGGTGCGTTTTGGTTCTGGGCGATGCTTCCCAGACAGATGCAAAGAAAGAGAATTGTGAAAAATGTAGTTTTTGTCGCATTCATATTGTTAAAAAGGAGAGGCATTGTGAAAGGAAGCTATATGCGCCCCATGTTGCGGTATTCCAGGGGAGTAACTCCGACTCTTTTCTTGAAAAAGGAGAGGAAATATTCGTAGGAGCTGAAGTTGAGTTCATATGCGATCTCCTTGATGGAGTGGGTTGTTTCAGCCAGAAGTTCTTTTGCCGTACGGAGTTTCAATTCCTGAAAATATTGGGCGGGTGCGTATCCGGTATATTCCTTGAATACTCTCCTGAAAAGCGAGTAGCTGATACCCAGGTTGGCAGCAATGCCTTTGATATCGATATTTTTGCTGACGTTCTCGATCATAATGATTTTTGCACGTTCAATTTTCTGAGCCGATTCTCTCGATTCGAAGTTGATATTCTGTGCCAGCGATAAGATGGCGCCCAGGATGTTGAATACGATTCCAGCAAGGTACTGCTGTGTGGCTCCCTTATCTTCTTTCGCAATGCGGATGGCAGTAGAGAACAGGTTCACAAGGTCTTCATTGACACCCACGTTGAGTACCTGATTGTCTGGGGAAATAAAGCCGTTGGCCACAATGGTGTCGATGATTTTTCCTTCAAAGCCGATGTAATATTCATTCCATCCGGTATCTTTCAGCGGGCAGTAGGTATGCCATTGTCCCGGGAAAAGGAGCATCACCTGTCCCTTTGAAATGCTTGTCTTTCGGGTTGAAGCCGAAGAAAAGGATCCCTTTCCTTTGCTGATGTAGACAATTTGATATTCCGATAAAATACGACCCTTTCCCGGTTTGAAATAGTAGTTCTTGGGGTGGTCGGTAGAGGGATACAAGGTATGCGGGGCAATCGGCTGAAAGCCGACCGTATTGACAGTCAACCCGAATTTTTTATCTTTGTCGTTGACAAGCAGGTATTTAAAGTCAATGCCGAAATCATTGTATCTCATTTTTCCTGTTTTAGATTGGCGTGTTTTATCTCGTTGAGCGTGTAAATATACAAATAATATCAGAAAAAAGCACAATGCGGTTCATATCATATGCAGGATGACAGAGGATACCGCGTTGTGCTATAACACAAATCAGAGAATGAATTGAATTGTGTGTAATATTCGATTAAAATAAATTGGGTATCACCAGTGAAAAAATCAATACAGCCATACCCAGCGCCAGGTAGGCGACTGCCTTTTTACCGGCTCCCTTCCACTCCTTGAGGATGACACCCCAAACATTACTGAAAACCACATTGAGTGCCATGAGGATGCTCCAGGAGAAGGCCATCATTACGCTGTTGGGCTCAAAGAAGCTCTGTCCCATTCCCAGTCCGAAGAACTGTGAGTACCAGAGTAGCCCTGCCAGTGCACAGTACAGGATGTTGTTAGTCAACACGGATTTCGAAGAACGGCCTATTTCCCCGGAAGTCTTGTTTTTCCGGTTCATATAGAGACAATAAACCAGGTTGGTGATGAATCCACCCACCGTCACCAGCAGGGTGACCGGGTTCTGGGCAAACAGATCTTTTGCTCCTGCAGCCAGAGCCGCTTCTTTCACCGGTACTCCCGCACTGAGTCCCAGGCTGAAACAGGCGCTCATAACCCCTGCAAACAGGGCAATAAGAAGCCCTTTCTTCAGGGCAAAATCTTTGATGGCTTTTCGGCGTTCTTCCTCCGACATGTTTTTTGAGCGCAGGCTCCCGGCATAGCCTACCAGGGCAATACCCACCAATGTCACTGCTACGGCCAGCAACAGGATCAATCCTTTGGGTGAGAAGAGATCGGTTCCTGTCAGCACTGCAGGGATAACTGTCCCGAAGGCGGCACAGGTACCCAGTGCCACCGACTGTCCCAGGGCGATCCCCAGATAGCGCATGCTAAGTCCGAAAGTGAGTCCCCCCACACCCCAGAGCACACCGTAACCGATTGCTTTCAGGGTGGCTGCCGGATGGATGGTATAGATTCCGATCAGTTCGGCCGGGCTGTTTGAGATCAACGCACCCAGCAAAGGAAATAGAAGCCATGCAAATACTCCCTGTACCAGCCAGAAGTTTTCCCACGACCACTCCTTGATCTTATTGATGGGGACGTATGAGCTCGACTGGCCCATACTTCCCACAGCAATAATCAGTAAACCGATAATGGTATTCATTGTTTAGACTCTTTTGGAAGTGATCTGCTCCTCATGCTGCTGAATCTCTTTGATGTATGCATCTCCCACGGGTACACCCTGCTGCAGACAGTAGTAGCTGTAGAGTGCATTCCAGGGCATTGCTTTCAGCTCTTCCAGGTAAGCAAGACGCTCAAACCTTTTGTCTTGTTTCTCAAACTCCCGCAGCTTGTCGGTCGGTTCCAGCAAAGCCTGTAACGTTGCCTTCTGTGCAGAGCGGATGCCCACCACGTATGCACCAATGCGATTGATAGAGGCATCGAAATAGTCCAGTCCCATGTGTACCCGGTCCATCTGACCCGAGCGGACGATCTCCTGAGAAATGGCCATCAGCTCGTCGTTCAGGATCACCACATGGTCGCTGTCCCACCGTTCCGGGCGGCTCACATGCAGGGTCACCTCCGGTACGAACAACAGGATGGATGAAAGCTTGTCGGAGATGGTTTCCGTAGGATGGAAGTGACCGGCATCAAGCGTTAGAAGCATGTTGTTCTTTACCGCATAGCCCATGTAGAATTCGTGAGAACCTACTACATAGCTTTCGCTGCCGATGCCAAAGAGTTTGCATTCGATGGTGTCTTTCAGGTAGTCGGTGCTGATCTTTTCTGCCAGCACTTCGTCGAGCGACTCCTGCAGCAGTTTTCTGTGTGCGTATCGGGAGACCGTCTTGTCTTTCTCTCCGTCCGGAATCCAGATATTGTGAATACAGGGGTCACCCTGTTGGCGGCCCATCTCCGCAGCAATCGCCCTGCAGCGGCGCAGATGTTCTTTCCAGAAGCCCCGTATCTCCGGATCAAAATCCGAAAGGGTATAACCGCTGTTTGCCTTATCGTGGGAGAAGAAGGTAGAATTAAAATCGAGTTTTACTCCTTTTTCTTTGGCCCAGTCGATCCAGCTCTGAAAATGTTTGGGCTCAATCTTGTCACGGTCTACAAACTCACCGGCAAAATCGCCGTAGGTGGCATGCAGGCTGATACGGTGTTTTCCGGGAATCAGTGCGATCACCTTTTCAAGGTCGGCCTTTAACTCTTCTATGGTACGTGCTTTGCCCGGATAGTTGCCGGTAGCCTGGATACCTCCTGTCAGTTCTCCTTCGGGGTTTTCGAATCCCGACACGTCATCGGCCTGCCAGCAGTGGATCGAGATGGATAGCTTGTCCAGTTCTTCAATCGCCTTTGCTGCATCTATACCCAATGAAGCATATTGTGCTTTTGCTTCTTCATACCCTTTTTTGATCTGTTCTTCGTTCATACATTTACTATGTTTATGGATTGATTAATTGACAGCATTTATGATTGGATATCCCGAAACACCTCCAGATATCGTTGGTATTGATTATGCCATGTATTGGTTTCTGAAGGTGTGAAGATCTCCAGCTCTACTGAATTGCGTACCAGACGTCGCATGGCATTTTTTTCAGTGATCAGTCCTGCCGCTTTGGCCTGCATCAGCAGGTTGCCGATGGCGGTGGCTTCAGATGGTCCTGCTACGACAGGTAGTCCGATGGCATTGGCCGTAAAAGTGTTGAGCATATTATTTTTGGATCCTCCGCCAATGATGTGCAGTTTCTCAATGGGGAAGATGGCAAGTTTCTGCAGATGCTGCAGTACCTGCTTGTATCTTAAAGCCAGACTTTCATAGATGCAGCGGGCAATTTCGCCGATTGTTTCCGGCACAAACTGGTCTGTCTGCCTGCAGTAATCCTGTATGGATGCAATCATGGACTCAGGGCTGGCAAAGCAGGAAGCATCCGGGTTGATAAAACATTGAAAGGGAGGAGCCTGCTGAGCAGCTGTCACGATCTCATCGTATGTCACCGGACCGCTTCTTTCCCACTCTTTTTTACATTGCTCAATCAGCCACATACCACAGATGTTCTTCAGAAGACGGATGGAGCCATCGGCACCCCCCTCGTTGGTGAAATTGAGTGCATATGTCTCTTCGTTGATGACCGGCTCATCGGACTCAATTCCCATCAACGACCAGGTGCCGGAACTCAGATAGGCAAAATGGGCACTTTCCGCCGGCACAGCCAGCACCGCAGAGGCCGTATCGTGACCGGCCACAGCGATGACCGAAACATCTCCCTGATTGGTCTGATGCTGTACTGAGGATGAAATCTTTCCGATTGTTGTTCCGGAGAACACAATCGGCGCAAATTTATTTCTTGACAGACCAATGGCATCGAGTAAAGCAGGATCGAAATCTTTTGTATGGGGATTGATTATCTGCGATGTGGATGCGATGGTGTATTCGGTAACCATCTGTCCCGTCAGTAGATAGGAGAGAGCGTCCGGCATAAAGAGAATCTTGTCGATGAGCGGATAAATAGAAGAATTTTCTTCCCGCATCGTATCCAGTTGGAATAATGAATTAAAATTCATGATCTGAATGCCGGTCTTTTCGTATACCTTTTCTTTCGGTATTTTGGTGAAAAAACGTTCCGGGGCACCCTGTGTGTGGGAATCGCGATAGCTGTATGGCATTCTGAGGGGTTCGCCGTCAGTCCCGAAACAGACAAAATCAACACCCCAGGTGTCGATGCCGATAGAAACGATGTGGTGACCACGCAGTTTTGTTTCCCGCAGTGAGATCACAATCTGATTGTATAAATAAAACAAGTCCCAATACAAACGGCCATTTGTTTCCACCATCGGGTTGGGAAACCGATGAATTTCATTCAATTCGAGACGGTCATTTTGAACGGTTCCCAGCAGGGCCCTGCCACTGCTCGCTCCCAAATCGATAGCCAAAAAAGAGACTAAATTGCCTTCACTCATGATGAGGTTAAATTTTTTTTTAAAAAGTTTGATCGCAAACTTACAGTTTAAATCCAGTTTCAACAATGAAATAAATGATTTAATAACTATACTTTTTGATATTGTTTGCAAAAATAATCACAAATTGATATGTTCCAAAAAAAGGAGAAGCAGGATGTCAAAAATCACAGCTAAAATATCAATTATTAGAATGGTATCCGGTACAAATTAAATACATTTGTGCATCTTTAAGATGACAATGATTAGAAACCTGTTATGTGATGCTGTTACAAAAAACAAGTATATGCCCGATTTTTTTGGAATTTTATGAAATAAAAGTATCTTTGTATCAGCATAGTTCAGCACAGTGTTTATTTTAAAATGCTTAAATCAATCATAAATGGCAATTGCAGTAATCATGCCCAAACAGGGGCAGTCGGTTGAAAGTTGTATTATTACAGCATTACACAAGAAAAAAGGTGATACCGTGAAAAAGGGAGAAGTCTTATTCTCTTACGAAACAGACAAGGCTTCCTTTGAAGAGGAATCACCGGTTGATGGTACTGTTCTGGTCTCTTTTTACGGTGAAGGTGATGAGGTACCGGTCCTTGAAAACATGATGATCATTGGCGAGCCGGGTGAAGACATCTCCGCACTATCCGCTCCTGCCTCTGCAGAGAAAGCTGAGGAAACCACCCCTGCTGCTGACCTACCCACACCCGCCACCCACGGTGACAAAATTCCCGCCACAGAGGTACAAACGGTGCATACCGAAAATCGGTTTATCTCTCCGCGTGCAAAGAAGCTGGCCGAAAAGAATGCGGTACCGGCGTCACAGCTTTCTGGCACGGGTCCCAAAGGCCGGATTGTGGAGAACGATGTAAAGACCTATCTCGCCGATCGTCCGAAAATGACGCCGCTGGCAAAAAAAGTGGCAGCAGAGGAAGGTGTACAACCTGAGACAACGGGTACAGGCCTGGCGGGCAGAGCCCGTGCAGCCGACCTGGCCGCGCCGGTAAATGCCATCTATGGTGTGGATTACGAGGATAAAAAGCTGTCGAACATGCGCAAGCTGATTGCCAAATCGATGCATGCTTCTCTGCAAAATTCCGCACAGCTCACGCATCATCTGGGTGCCGATGCGCGACGTATCCTCGAGCTTAGGAAGAAAGCAAAAACGGCACAGGAAGAAGGCCGGATCGCTGTAAATATTACCCTGAACGACATGGTCTGTTATGCAGTAATCAAGGCGCTGAAAAAATTTCCCGAAGTCAACACCCATTTTCTGGGCGACGCCAAGCGTTATTTTCATAAAGTACATCTCGGCCTGGCAGTAGATACGGAACGGGGACTGATGGTGCCTGCCTTGCGCAATGCCGATGATCTCTCCATCGCGGGACTCTCCGGCCAGCTCAGAGAACTTGCAGCAGCCTGCCGGGGCGGCAGTGTAAATCCAGATGTGCTCGCTGCAGAGGCCGCCACATTCACCGTCTCGAATCTTGGCAGTTATGGGGTTGAAATGTTTACCCCGGTGATTAACCTGCCCCAGTCGGCCATCCTTGGTGTGAACACGATTGTACCCCGTCCGAAAGACCTGGGCGACGGCGTGTATGCTTTTGTGCCCCACATCGGACTGAGCCTCACCTATGATCACCGTTCCCTGGATGGGGGAGAGGCAACCCGTTTTCTGAAACAGATCGCCACGGAAATTGAAACCTTGGAAATTGAATTTTGATTCTGGGATTTGCCAATGAGTGAATATGAGGATATAGAAAACAAAACAACAATTCAAAAGCTGATTGCTGACAGCTAACGAAGAAATTAATATTATGACTATGATAGATTTACTGATCATCGGTGGCGGTCCTGCCGGATATGTAGCGGCAGAGAGAGCCGGACATGCAGGCCTTAACGTGGTGCTTTTTGAGAAAAAAGCAATGGGTGGCGTATGCCTCAATGAAGGTTGCATCCCCACGAAAACATTGCTATATAGTGCCAAGATGTATGAGAATGCCTTGCATGGCGATAAATACGGTGTGTTTGGGGATAACATCCGCTTCGACTATGAGAAAATAATCTCCCGCAAGAAGAAGGTTGTTCGCAAACTTGTTTCAGGCGTAGAAAGCAAAATGAAATCAAACCATGTCACCGTGGTGAAGGGAGAGGCCCTTATTCAGGGTCGCTCTGCAGAAGGAATCGAGGTAACCTGCAACGGAGAAAAATACAGTGGGAAGAATCTACTCATCTGCACCGGATCGGAAGCTTCCGTGCCACCCATCCCGGGTCTGCAGGAAGCAGGTGAAGTGATTCTTACCAACCGGGAGATACTGGAAATGACAGAGCGTCCCGCATCACTCGTCGTAATTGGCGGTGGTGTGATCGGCATGGAGTTCGCCAGTTTCTACAATAGCCTCGGAACGAAAGTGACCGTAGTGGAGATGCTTCCCGAAATACTGGGTGGCCTCGACTTTGAAGTGTCGGCCATGCTGCGTGATATCTATACAAAAAAAGGAATTGATTTTCACCTGAACGCCAAAGTTGTGCAGGTGGATGGTCACAAGGTGATCTTTGAAAAAGGTGGTGAAACACACAGCGTGGAAGGTGAGAAGATCCTGTTGAGCGTGGGCCGTCGCCCGGTTACACAGGGATTCGGACTGGAGAACCTGGGTGTGGAGCTGCTGCGCAATGGCATCANNAAAGATGCGTACCAATGTTCCAGGCGTGTTCGCCGCCGGCGATGTGACCGGCTTCTCACTGCTGGCCCATACGGCCAGCCGCGAAGGGGAGGTGGTGGTCAACAACCTCACCGGTCGCACCGACATCATGCGCTACAATGCCATCCCCGGTGTGGTCTATACCAACCCCGAAGTAGCTGGCGTGGGAGAGACCGAAGAATCGGCCAAAACAAAAGGCATTGCCTACAAAGTAGCTAAACTGCCCATGGCCTATGCAGGACGTTTTGTTGCTGAGAATGAAGGTGGCACAGGAATCTGTAAGGTACTGGTAGGTGAAAGGCATGGCGAGGTGATTGGCGTGCATCTGCTCGGCAATCCTTCCAGCGAGATTATCTACGGTGCCTGCATGGCCATCGAACNNAGCTTTCAGCTATCAGCGGTCAGCTTTCAGTGATCAGGTGTCAGCTTTGTTAGTGGGGTTGATGTCAGATACAGCGGTTTGGCTGCGAGTTTTCAACGGTCTGGAATGTAGTAATCAGTAAATCAAACAATCAACAAATTAATATAAAAATGCCTAAAGTTCAAAACATTGATCCGTCCGAAGTCCGTAAGCCGGGGTTCGTAGAGTTTCAGCCCATCCCGGTCAACCAGTATCAAAAGAGCGTGAAAGAAGAGAAGGAGAATTTCACGAACGAAGAGTTTAAAGCCATCTATCATGACATGGTATTGATTCGTGAATTCGAAACCATGTTGAACCTGATCAAAATCAAGGGAGAATATAACGGTACACCCTATAATCATCCTGGGCCGGCACACCTTTCCATAGGCCAGGAGTCGGCAGCGGTGGGCATGGCCTGGACACTGACGGTGGACGACTTTATCTTTGGCAGTCATCGTTCGCACGGGGAGATCCTGGCCAAGGGGATGTCGGCCATCCACAAGCTGGATGATGCCCGGCTCACCGAAATCATGGATACTTTCTTCGATGGCGCGATCGGTGATATCGTGAAAAAAGATTTTAACGGATCAGTCAAAGAACTGGCAAAACGCTTTCTGGTATATGGTACACTGGCAGAGATCTTTGCCCGCAAGACCGGATTCAACAGGGGCCTGGGCGGCTCCATGCACGCCTTCTTCACCCCCTTCGGCGTTTATCCCAACAATGCCATCGTGGGCGGATCGGGCGACATAGCCGTAGGGGCGGCGCTCTATAAGAAGGTGAACCGGAAACCGGGACTGGTGGTGGCCAACATCGGCGACGCCTCCCTGGCATGCGGCCCGGTGTGGGAGGGAATCAACTTTGCGGCGATGGATCAGTTCACCGAGCTCTGGGAAGGAGAGATGAAGGGCGGACTGCCGGTGATCATCAACATCATGAACAATCAGTACGGCATGGGTGGCCAGACTGTGGGAGAGACCATGGGATACGGCATTGCTGCCCGCATTGGCGCCGGTGTGAACGGCGAGCAGATGCACGCCGAACGGGTGGATGGTTATAACCCACTCGCGGTAATTGATGCTTACAAACGCAAACGCAAAGTAATTGAAGAAAAAAGAGGTCCGGTGCTGCTCGATGTGCTCACCTACCGTTACAGCGGCCACTCGCCCTCCGACGCTTCTTCCTACCGCACCAAAGAAGAGGTGGAGGCATGGGAGTCACAGGACTGCATCCGTAGCTACGGTGAGCAACTGCTGGAGGCTGAGGTGGCATCACAGGCCGACCTCGACCTGATATCGGACGATATTCAGAAGCTGGTAAACGAGATGTTTCTGCTGGCTATCAATGATGAAATATCCCCACGTATGGACAATGCCGACATCATCGGTGATATGATGTTCTCCAACGGGTCGGTCGACTCCTTCTCCAATGCAAAGCCGGAAGTGTTGTTGCCGATGGAGGAGAATCCGCGCGTGAAAAAGATTGCCAACAAGGAACGTTTTGCCTTCGATGCCGAGGGGAAACCTTATAGCAAGATGAAGCAGTACCAGCTGCGCGATGGCATCTTCGAGGCAATCATCGACCGTTTTTATAAAGATGCATCACTCGTCGCTTACGGTGAGGAGAACCGCGACTGGGGCGGGGCTTTTGCCGTGTATGGCGGACTGACAGAGGCTCTGCCTTATCACCGCCTCTTCAACTCACCCATTGCCGAGGCATCCATTGTGGGTACCGCCATCGGCTACGCCATGTGCGGTGGGCGGGTGATTCCCGAGATCATGTACTGCGACTTCATCGGCAGGGCAGGAGATGAGATCTTTAATCAGCTGCCCAAGTGGCAGGCCATGAGTGGAAACGTGCTGAAAATGCCGGTCGTGGTGCGCGTCTCCGTAGGTTCCAAATATGGAGCACAGCACTCACAGGACTGGACCTCGCTGGTGGCACATATTCCCGGCATCAAGGTCTGCTTCCCGGTTACACCCTACGATGCCAAAGGACTGATGAACGCGGCACTGCAAGGTACCGACCCGGTCATTTTCTTCGAAAGCCAGCGCATTTATGATGTGGGTGAACAATTTCATGAAGGAGGTGTACCCACAGGCTATTACGAGATATCGCTGGGAGAACCCGATGTGAAGAAAGAGGGAAAAGACATCACCTTCCTCACCGTCGGACATACACTCTACCCAGCTTTGAAGGCAGCAAAAGAACTCGAAGAAAAATATGGTCTCAGCGCCGAGGTGATCGATGCCCGCTCGCTGGTGCCCTTCAACTATGAGCAAGTGATTGCGTCGGTAAAGAAAACCGGAAAGATCATTGTGGCCGGTGAAGCCACCACCCGGGGATCCTTCCTGAACGATCTGGCGGCAAACATCGGACAGATGGCATTCGACTACCTCGATGCTCCTGTATGCGTACTGGGTTCCCGCAACTGGATCACGCCGGCACATGAGCTGGAAGATGCCTTCTTCCCGCAGCCCTCCTGGTTCCTGGATCTGATCCACGAAAGGATTCAACCACTGAAAGGGTATATCCCCGGACAAAACTTCACCGACGGCGAGATGGTAAAACGGGCGAAAAAAGGAATTT
>DFYK01000119.1 GCA_002383605.1 Proteiniphilum sp. UBA4084
AATGTATCGAAATTGCCAGGGATTCACTGTATGGTAAAAAGGCGTTGAAGGTGTTGGAGAAGTTTATCGAAATCAATTCTTGAAAAGAACCAAGAACCAAGAATCAAGATCCGGGATCAGTAGTAATCATCTATCTGTCTATTGATTGTCTTGTATCTTTTGTCAAAAAAATAATATATGGAAGATATACTAAGTGAAATCGTGGCCCACAAAAGGAAAGAGGTGGTACTGCAAAAGGAAAGGGTTCCCCTTACAGAACTGGAGAAGCAACTGCCACAGACGGAAGTTCCTTTTTGGTCTTTGAAGAAGGCATTGCAGCTTTCGCCGACGGGAATTATTGCCGAGTTCAAGCGTCGTTCACCCAGCAAGGGGTGGATCAACCAGTCGGCCCGTGCCGACGAGGTGACCCGTGCTTACGAGACGGCCGGCGCTGCGGCCTTGTCGGTGCTCACTGATGAGACCTTCTTCGGAGGCACCCTGGCCGACTTGAAAAAGGCGTCGCAGACGGTACACATTCCGGTGATGCGGAAAGAGTTTATTGTGGATGCCTATCAGCTTTTTGAAGCGAAGTTGGCCGGTGCGGGTGCGGTACTGCTTATTGCAGCGGCCATCACGAAGCACGAGTGCCGGCAGTTCACGGAACTGGCCCATCAACTGCAGCTGGAAGTATTGCTGGAGCTGCACGATGAGCGGGAAACGGAGTATATCACTCCCTTCCACCAGCTTGTCGGAGTGAACAACCGCAATCTGGGAAGCTTTGTGACCGACCTGCAAAAATCGTTCCGGATGGCTGAACTGTTGCCTTCTGAGGCTGTATGGGTCTCCGAGAGTGGCATCTCCGATCCGGTCATCCTGAAAGAGTTGCGCCAAGCAGGATACAAAGGATTTCTGATTGGCGAGAACTTTATGAAAACTGCCGATCCGGGGAAGAGCCTTAGAGATTTTTTGCGGGAAATTGAAAGCTGAAAACTAAACCGTTGTACGTTACAAGTTTTTACTTACAAGCTGACTTCTGACCGCTGACAGTTAAACCCCAAACCGCTAAACATGCAGCATTTTACAAAACAAAGCTGACAGCTGATTGCTGACAGCTGAAAGCAAAAAAATCATGATTATCAAAGTATGCGGCATGCGCGATGCGGCCAACATCAGAGAGCTCGAACTGCTCGATATCGACTGGATGGGATTTATTTTTTACCCCGGTTCATCCCGTTATGTCGGAAGGAACTTGAGCTACATCCCTTCAAAAGTAAAGAAAATCGGTGTGTTTGTCGACCAGGATCCCCAGATCGTACGGGAGCGGGCAAAGCAAAATCAGTTGGATGCCATTCAACTTCATGGGAACGAGCCGCCCTGGTATTGCATTAATTTACGCGAAGAGGGGTATAGGATAATTAAGTCATTCGGAATAGATGAAGATGGTTTTGTACCCACTGCACAACTGGATGCCTATGAGGGGAAATGTGATTATTTTCTTTTTGACCGGAAAACAATGCTTCATGGCGGTTCAGGAAGAAAGTTCGACTGGAGCAGGCTGGCCGACTATCCGGGTGACACACCTTTCCTGTTGAGTGGCGGTATTTCGTCCGAAGATGTGGAGGAAATTAAATCATTTGTTCACCCCCGGTTTGCGGGGATCGATATCAACAGCCGTTTTGAGATTGAACCGGCGTTGAAGGATATTGAAATGATAAAGGAATTTGTAAAACAATTGCGCTGAAAAACAATAAGCTGTCAGCTATCAGTGTTCAGCTGTCAGCCTTTTAGGTGGGTTGATGTTATAGTAGGAAATATAAAATAAAAGTTAGAAATAAATATATGAACAGAATCGACAAACTATTTCAGGAGAAGGGAAACAATATATTATCGGTTTATTTTACTGCGGGGTATCCCGAGCTTGACGATACCGTGAAAGTGATGCAGGCGCTGGAGAAAAATGGGGTGGATATGCTCGAAATTGGTGTGCCATTCAGTGACCCCATGGCCGACGGTCCTGTGATTCAGGCATCGGGAACGCAGGCTTTGCGTAACGGCATGCGTGTGAAAACTCTTTTTTCACAATTGACCGATGTGCGACAGTCGGTTTCCATCCCGCTTGTGCTGATGGGTTATCTCAACCCGATCATTCAATTCGGTTTTGAGAATTACTGCCGTGAAGCAGCACGGTGTGGGGTAGATGGATTCATTATACCCGACCTTCCCTATGCCGTGTATATGGAATCATACAAGCCGGTTGCTGAAAAGTATGGATTGCACATGATTATGCTGATCACGCCCGAAACTTCGGAAGAGCGAATCAGGATGATCGACCAGCATACCTCCGGCTTTATCTATATGGTTTCATCCGCCTCGGTTACCGGAGCAAAGAACCGGTTCAGCGATGAAAATCTGGCCTATTTCCGACGGGTGAATGCCATGCAACTGAAGAATCCGCGGCTGATCGGCTTCGGGATATCCAACAAGGAGACATTTGATGCAGCCTGCCGTGAAGCATCGGGAGCCATTATCGGCAGCAAGTTTATTTCGCTGTTGGGAAGTGAGAAATCAATTGATGAGGCGGCCAAAAAGCTGATCATTGCGATTGATCCAAAGTGAAAGGAACTTATGTCATGATTATTATAAAGTAATAACCATAAGATAATAATGAGAAATAGTAATATCCGGAATGAAAAATGAATAAATCGGTTTACAGATATTACCTTTGCACATCGTTTGTGGTGGAACCCTAAAAACAGACGACCTGCTTCATGCTTTTTCAAACACACATTGGTGAAATTGCCTCTTTGCTGACGGCGGTTTGCTGGACACTGAGTGCCATTTTTTTCGAGAAAGCCGGCCGGCGTGTAGGCTCGTTGTCGGTGAATATCATTCGGATCTTTCTGGGAATCATCTTTCTGGGAATGACCACACTGTTTACACGTGGCATGTTTTTCCCAATGGATGCCACCCCCTATAACTGGCTTTGGCTGGGTATATCGGGTATCGTCGGCTTTTTCCTGGGTGATCTGTTTTTATTCAGATCTTATCTCATCATCGGGTCCCGTACTTCACAACTGGTGATGAGCCTTGCGCCCATGATCACAGCTGTCATCGGATGGTTTTTCCTGCATGAGATCCTGTCGCCCAAGAGCATATTGGGTATTGTGGTGAGCGTGGTGGGAATCATGATTGTGGTGGCAGGAAAAAAACTGAAACTGAATGTGCCGCTCCGGGGATTTTTATATGCACTGGGAGGTGCATTGGGACAGGCAGTCGGCCTGATTCTCAGTAAAAAGGGGATGGGCGATTACGATGCGGTGGCGGCCACACAGATTCGCGCCATCTTCGGGTTTGCTGCTTTTGTTCTGCTGGTCACCTTTATGCGCAGGTGGAAGCGGGTTTTTCTGGCTGTCGGCGACAAAGAAGGGATGAAGGGGATCACCGTGGGCGCTATTTTCGGACCTTTTATCGGTGTGGCTCTGTCGCTCTATGCGGTGCAGCATACCGAAACAGGCATCGCTTCGGCACTGATGGCGCTGACGCCCATCTTCATTATCCTGCCTTCGGCCATCATGTTCAAAGAAAAGATCACAGCCCGTCAGGTGATCGGCGCGGTGATCAGTATCGCCGGAGCGACTATTTTCTTTTTGTAGGAAGTTTTATTCAACCGCGATGGTTTTTTTCTCCTTGCTGCTATGGAATGCAAGTTCAATGATATGCATCACATTGCGGGCTTCCTCCGCTTTGACGGCAATCTCCGTTTTACCCAGTATGGCATCGCGCAGGTTGATGAAGTAGTCGCGGTAATCACCTAACTCACTCTCCAGTTTGCCTTTTATTTTCACTCCCTTATACTCGGCGTCGATGCTTCCCCAGATGCTTTTCGGTTCCCGTCCCCAGTCTTTTCCCTGTGGAATGGCACCACCGTCCAGGGTGGCCTCCTGCACGTCGAGCCCATACTTCACATAGGAGCCGTTTGTGCCATGCAGCATAAAGGTGGGTCCCGGAATGCGGCAGATCATTCCCGATTTCAGTGTGGCGGTGAAGGAGGGGTAATGGAGACGCACGTCGAAATGGTCATCAGCTTTCGCCCACGCACGCTGCGAGTTGATTTCGGCCGTCACCGCTTCGGGCATACCAAAGAACCATAATGCCTGATCGACAAGGTGAGCGCCCAGATCGTAAAAAATACCCGAACCGGGGAGGGGTTGTTCGCGCCAGGCGCCATTGGGACGGGGATCGGTACGGTATCGGTCGAAATGTGATTCATAGTCTACAATTTCACCCAACAGGCCACTGTCGAGTAGTTTCTTGACGGTGCGTGTGTCGCTCGTAAAACGTCGGTTGTGATAGACAGTGAGAATCTTTTTCTGTCTTGCGGCCAGTTCTATCAATTCATCGGCTTCAGCCACGTTGACGGTGAACGGCTTTTCCACCACCACATGCTTGCCGGCCAGCAGTGCTTCCCGTGCCCAGTGAAAATGATCGGTATTGGGAGAGGTGACAATGACCAGATCGATCTCGGGGTCATCGATGATGCTCTTTCCGTCGGGCACGACTGCCGTCACGGGGTAACGCTCGTCGATGAGCGCAATGCTTTGGGGTTTGGAGGTGCTGATTTTGGTCAGTTCATATCCTTCCACCACATCAATAAAGGGGGCATGAAAAACACGGCCGGAAAGCCCGTAACCGATAATGCCAGTGCGAATGTTGGTCGACATAGGTTATTTTTTTGGGTTATTGGATGTACGTTTTCAAAGATAGACAATTTTGTGAAAAGAATGAAGGGATTAACGGGAAACACTTTTATTGTTCGGTCAGAAATTGTGCCAGCTGATGGGTAGCCAGCGCGCGGTGGCTAATCTGATTCTTCACGTCGTTGCCCAACTCAGCGAATGTCTGATCCTTTCCTTCAGGCACAAAAACAGGATCATATCCAAAGCCGGCTTCCCCTCTTCTTTCTTCGATGATCTTTCCATTGACCACCCCTTCAAAAAAGTGTTTTTCATTACCGATCAGCAGTGCGATCACGGTGCGGAAACGGGCATTGCGGTTCTTCGCTCCCTTCAGTTCATGGAGGAGCTTTATCATATTGTCCACCGCGTTGCAAGTTTCACCGGCATAACGGGAGGAGTAAACGCCCGGGGCGCCGCCGAGTGCTTCCACCTCCAGACCTGTGTCATCGGCAAAGCAGTCGTAGCCAAATTTCTCTTTTATATAACGCGCCTTAAGAAGCGCGTTCTCCTCCAGTGTGGTACCCGTTTCCTCAATCTCATCGTTACAATGGATGTCAGCAAGGCTGAGAATTTGTAATGATCCATCTGTGATTTTCCGGATCTCATCGAGTTTGTGTTTGTTGTTGGTCGCGAATACTATTTTCTTCATTATCGTTGTTCCTTGCGCATTTGTTGTTCACGTAGTTGTTCTCTCTGTTTTATGGTAGCTTCCCTTTTACGTTGCCGCTTCCGGAGTTCCTTCTCGCGTTGACGGATCTTCACTTTTCTTTCCTTTTCCCGTTCTTTTAACAGTTTCTCCCTGCTTTTGTTTGTGACTGACTGCTGATTTTGTTGCAATGCCTCGGCGGCTTTTTGCTCAAGCTGCACCTTTAGCTGCTCCATCGTTTTAGGTCGGTTAATGACAGATGATGGCTGTTCTGATTGGAAATTGGTTATTTTGGGATGCGGTGAAGGCCGGGGTACGGAGTCGGTCACCGTCGCGCCGAACGAGGAGCGTTTTAGATAAGCCTGATAATAGTCCTGAAAGTGGTGTGTCTCTGGGTCTTGTTTTTCATCTGGGTCTTGTTTTTCGGCCGTGTCAGGTTTCTCGGTCGGCTCTGGTATTTCAGTCCGGGTCGGTTTGTCTCGCAACGCCAGTTGTGCCAGGCTGGCTTGTCTGATGAATTCTGCCGGTGTACTGAGTCCCTTCACATCCTCAAAAGCCTGCCAGGCCATTGCTTTTTCACCCTGGAGTGCATAGATTTGTCCGAGTAAATACTGGAGACGTTTTTTTTGCCTGAAATTTTTCTCCCGGTCAATGGTTTTTTTCAGCCAGGGGATGGCGTCAGCATACTCCTTTTTGTGAATGAGCCTGGCAGTATATGTTTCCGTATAGAGATCGCGCAGATGAGGCGGCATTGTTTTGCTTTGCAGTGCATAGAGCATGTTCCCGGCATCATACTCTCTGCCCGTCTCCGTGTAGATGCGCAACAGCCAAATCTCGGTTTCGGTGTTTAGCTCTCTGTCCTGATTAAACAGTCGTTGTATTTGCATGAATACTGCCAACGCCGTATCATAGTCTCCATTTTGCAGATGGGCTTTGCCCAGCAGCAGCCAGGCGTTGTGAGTAAAAGGGTTGAACTCCTCCTGCCGGAGCCATTGCCTGAATGCCTGTGTCTGCGGTTGCGACGGATCGCGTCGGGGTTTGGCTGAGATGGAATGCTCCTGGATAGCTCTGGATGTCTTTTCTACTACCGGATCGAAAGGCCCTCCGGCCATTTTTTTATCCTGCGCGGGTGACACAGGATAAAAAGGGAGTAAGACTGCATAGTCTTCCGTAAAATATTCTGACTGATTCTCCAGAATCTCGTTGTAGGCTTTCTCGGCATTGTAGTAGATGTTGTAACGGGTGGTCAGTTCATGGTAGGCGCGTGTTCCCGGCGTGTTCCTTTTGGTGGAACAACTCATGCCGAGCATCATTCCACAGAGGATCATCACACAATATATGGGATTTATTTTTGCAGTCACCGTTTATCTGTTTTGCCGAGCTTTGTTTCTCTTACATCATAACTCGAAAAACAGGATTTTATTGTTTTGAAGAATCCAGGGTTGGTGAAATCACCTGAAAAGTATATCTTGCACTGTTATTGTATCGTGCAGGATATACTGATCTATCACAAAGAAGGTACAAAACGAGATTTTTGAAAATCCATCATTTTAACCATATGAATTCTTCGATCTTAAAAATTCTGTTTGTCTGTTTTTTCTTCATGACAGGCTTCTCCCTGTCCGCTGAAGAAGTAAAAGTTACAATCGACAAAAAATATCTGAACCTGCCCGTGTCGCATCAGCAGGATCGTGGTAAAATGACTTTTAAAGCCGATGGTCGGCCGGAGTTGTCGATAGTGATCCGGCTTGCCCCCAACAAGGCTGACTACTGGGTATTTAAAGATGTTTCCAATCTGAAAGGTAAAACATTGACCATCAGGTATGATGGAGACAGTAAGGGATTAAAAAACTTGTTTCAGTCTGACGTGATTGCCGGGAACGACAGTTTATACAAAGAGGCGAACCGGCCCCAATTCCATTTTACGACACGCCGTGGATGGATCAATGATCCCAATGGCCTGGTGTACTACGACGGGGAGTATCACCTGTTTTATCAGCATAATCCGTATGAGCGTGAATGGGAAAATATGCACTGGGGACATGCTGTAAGCAAAGACCTGGTCCATTGGGAAGAACTCCCCGATGCCCTGTATCCCGATCACCTGGGGAGAATGTTTTCCGGTTCTGCTGTAATAGATTATAACAATACCGCGGGATACAATAAGGGTAAAACTCCTGCCATGATCGCGGCCTATACTGCTGCCGGACCGGATAAACAGGTGCAATGCATCGCTTACAGCCTCGATAAAGGGCGCACATTCACCAAATACGGAGGGAACCCGGTAATAGATTCCAGGCACATATGGAACAGCCAGGATACCCGTGATCCGAAAGTATTCTGGTACACCCCCGGCAATCATTGGGTAATGGTGCTGAACGAACGCGACGGACATTCCATCTATACTTCATCCGATCTGAAAGAGTGGAAGTATGAAAGTCATGTGACCGGATTCTGGGAGTGTCCTGAGTTGTTTGAACTTCCGATTGATGGCAATCCAAATAATACCAAATGGGTGATGTATGGTGCTTCCGGCACGTACATGCTCGGCTTATTCGATGGGAAAGTATTTACCCCCGAAAAAGGGAAATATCAGTATGTCACCGGTGCCATTTATGCAGCTCAGACTTTCACTGATATGCCTGATGGCAGGCGAGTACAAGTTGGATGGGGACGAATCAGTCACCCGGGAATGCCGTTCAAAGGAATGATGATGTTGCCCACCGAACTGACATTGCGAACAACAAAAGAGGGGCCTCGTTTATTTAGTCTGCCCGTGAAAGAGACTGAAGCTCTTTTTACTCCTGCAGGAAGTTGGGAGAATCTCACCTCGGTGAAAGCGAATGAAGTGTTGAAAGAGTTTTATGATGCGGACTGTCTGCGTATTAAAATTGGCATTAAGTTGTCACATGCTACTGAGGCCGGCTTTAATTTGTTTGGACAACGCATTGTTGGTTATGATATGAATTTTAACACGATTAACGGTGTCTTCTACTCTCCTCAGGATATGACCAGTATGGAGCTTTCAGCCGATATATTGATAGACCGTACCTCAATAGAAGTATTTATTGACAATGGAGCGTATTCCTATTCCATGGAAAGAAAACCGGATCACAACAATAAGGAGGGCTTCCATTTCTGGGGAAATAACGTTGAGGTAAAAGACTTGCAGGTTTTTTCTGTAAAATCGATATGGAATTAAATCAAATCAAAGACAAACTATTTTGAAAAGAAAACCTATTATCATCGGTATTGGTGAATTGCTCTGGGATATGTTTCCCTCGGGAAAAAAAGCAGGAGGCGCTCCTGTTAACTTTGCATACCATGCCTCCGGTCCGGGAGCGGAAAGTTACGCCATAAGCGCTGTGGGAAATGATCTGCTTGGAGACGAGATTATGAAGGAAATTGAGAAGATCGGCATTCATCATCTCGTGGAACGGGTCGACTATCCCACCGGCACAGTCCGGGTGGAGCTGGAGGATGGTAT
Source organism: Proteiniphilum sp. UBA4084 (assembly GCA_002383605.1). Classification (GTDB taxonomy): domain Bacteria; phylum Bacteroidota; class Bacteroidia; order Bacteroidales; family Dysgonomonadaceae; genus Proteiniphilum. Next base: position 8,849 of record DFYK01000119.1, read on the forward strand.
ACCCAACTATACAATTATTGAGCATGTGGCCTGGGATCATATGCCACTGACTGAAGGCATGATGGAATTAGCCGGAAAGGCTGATGCTATCTGTTTCGGTACGCTGGCACAGAGGTCAGTAGAATCCAGAAATACCATCCAGACAATGCTTTCATTGGTTCCCGTGAGTGCTTACCGCATATTTGACATCAACTTGCGGCAGCATTTTTTCTCAAGAGAAATGATCATTGACTCACTCACTCAATGCAATGTATTTAAAATTAACAAAGAAGAGCTGACGATTGTGAAAGAAATGTTCAACGTCCCCGAATCGGACGAAAAAGAGAGCTGTAAGTGGTTTATGGAAAAGTTTGACTTGAAATTCATGATTTTAACTGTCGGGGCAGATTACAGCCTGATAACCACCCCTGAATCCGACTCCCTGATTAACACGCCGCGTGTAAAGGTCGTGGACACCGTGGGCGCAGGCGACTCGTTTACAGGTGCATTCATATCCGCCATTTTGGGTGGAAAGTCACTAAAAGAAGCACACCAATCAGCGGTCGACCGATCAGCTTTTGTTTGTACACAAGCAGGTGCCTGGCTTTAATCGACCTTTCTCCCGACGGCTTTCACTGCTTTGGCAATGAAAAACATGACGATGAGTACGAATATGATGAATGCCCCCGACGGCACATTCAGGTAATAGGATAGGAGCAGGCCTGCCACGCAGCCCACGAAGCTGAGGATGATGGAGAGGTAGATGATTTTCGAATATTTCACGGTAAACAGGTTGGCTGTCATCTGCGGTACGGTGATGAGCGACATGAGCAGGACAATGCCCACCAGGCGGATACTCAGCACAATGGTGACGGCGATGAACAGCATCAACATGTATTCGATGAACTGGGTGGGTATACGTCGGGTTTGTGCAAACTCGGTGTCAAAAGAAACAGAAACGATGTCGTGATAAAATAGTGCAAAGAAGAGCACCAGCACCAGCGATAAAACAGCCAGTGCCACAATGTCGGTCGGTGTGATGGTGAGGATGTTGCCGAAAAGATATTCCGACAGGTTGGGGGCATATCCGGGCGTGAGGAAAGTGAGTACAATCCCCAGCGCCATCCCCAGCGACCAGAAGACGGCAATGGCGGAGTCTTCCCGCACGCCCTGCTTGCGGGAGAGCCACTGAATGCCGAAGGCGGAAAAGATCGAGAAGACCATGGCCGACAGGATGGGCGGAAGAGAGAAATAAAAACCGATACCCAGCCCCCCGAAAGAGGCATGTGTGATGCCGCCGCTGATAAATACCAGCCTGCGCGAGACAATGTATGTGCCGATGATACCACAGGCTATGCTGGCGAAGAGGCTCCCCAAAAGAGCATTCCGAAAGAAAGCATACTCGAGCAGTTCCGGGATATTCATCTCTTCCTGGTTCAGGCGTGCATTTTGTGCGCTCTCAATTCATTCACAAACATCAACACTTCGTCTTTGAGTTGATCGGGCAGAGAGATCCCTCTCATCTGCAGACTGCGTACCCAGCGTGGTTTCTCCGCATCGAGGACTGAGTAAAAGACATCCCGGAACTCATCTGCTTCGCGAGGAGTATATTGAGCCGAATCACGACTGACAAACTTATCGAGCTCCTCGTCATCGAAGTACTCCGGTTTTTCCACAAACGCGGCTATGAGACTGTCTTTTTCGCACACTTCGTGTGCACCGCAACAACCACCTTCTCCCAGATCTATGGAGGGAGGTGGCATCACACGGGTTGTTGTATTACCTTTTCTCCGCTGGATAAAATTGGTGATGGCCAACGCCAGCAAAAAAAAGAGAATAATTCCAAGAAATAATACAATGACTTGCATAATTAAATTACCTTTCTTCAATATTAAAGCCTGCTCTCTTCAAATCATCCCAGAAGTTTGGATAGGATTTTGTCACCACTTCGGGGTTGTTGATGTTCAGTGTGCGAAAAACCATTGCTCCGGGTGCAAAGGACATGGCCATGCGATGATCATCGTAGGTGTCTATCGCCGGTTCCTTCACCGGAGTACAACGTTCGCCATCCCATTCGAGCATGCCGATTTCAGTTTCTTTGAGTATAAAGCCCAACTTCTTCAATTCGTTGATCAGGGCCTGCACACGATCTGTTTCCTTGATCTTCAGGCTTTGTATGCCCGAGAATAGAAACGGTACACCCATAAAACAACATGTCGCGGCAAATGTTTGCGCCAGGTCGGGTTCGTTGACAAAATCGTGAAAGAATTTTCTTGCTTTTCGTTTTGTGTGACGAATGACGGCACCCTCCTCCACAAATTCCGTGGTTACGCCCAGGTCGCTGAACAGGTTGGCCACATTGGCGTCGCCCTGAAGGCTTTTTTTATGTAACCCCAACAGTGTCAACTGTGCACCGGGCGTTAGTGCGACCAGTTCGTACCAGTAGGAGGCTGCAGACCAGTCTGTTTCTACTGCCAGCTCAATGGCCTGATACTGTTGTGGTTTTACCAGGATATCGTTGCCGGCCCATTTGACAATGACCCCACACTGTGCCATCATGGCCATGGTGAGGTCGATGTAGGGTTTGGAGACAATCTTTTTTTCGATGTGCATGATCAGCCCGTTTTCCATGAGCGGTGCGACCATCAACAAGGCTGAGATAAACTGTGAGCTGATATTGCCGGAAAGATATACTTCTCCTCCTTTCAGCTTTCTTCCTTTGATGCGCAACGGAGGAAAACCTTCCTTCTCCAGATATTCAATCTCGGCACCCAATGCCGTGAGTGTTTCCACCAGCGGATGAATGGGACGTTCATGCATTCTTTTGGATCCTTTGATGATCCACTCTCCTTCCATGCCTGCCAGAAAGGCTGTCAGAAAACGCATGGCAGTGCCGGCGCCTTTCACGTCGAACACATTGGAGTCGGAGTTAAAGGCATCGATGATGACCCGCGTATCTTCGCAGTCGGAAAGGTTCCTGATGTTGTAGGAACTTAAGCTCAGTGCATTGAGGATGAGTGCCCTGTTGCTCATGCTTTTTGATGCAGGGAGCTGTATGGTGGCATGAATTGCATCAGGGGCTGAAATTTTATATCGCAATTGCATCGTTGTGTAACATTTTCGCTAAAGTTTGACTTTTGTTCATTGCTGCTCAATGCAAAAGTGATACAAAAATAATCATTTAAAATGAAGGCGAGGCAGTTTCTTTTCTGTTTTATGTTGTTTAAACTCCTTTAATGAATTTTCGGCACCCTGCAGGACAATTATCCTATTAGTCCGTAGATAAATATGGCAATGATGGCGGGAGGAACTATGTATCGCAACAGGAAGATGTAGGCTTTCAGAAAGCCGGCGGCCAGTTTCAAAGTACCCTGGTTGGTCAGCTGGGCATATACCAGTTTTTTATCCAGATACCATCCCACGAAAAGGCTGATAAAGAAGCCCCCTGCGGGAAGCATAAACTTGGCAGAGCTAATGTCAAGCAGATTGAAGAAAGAAGGTGAGAGCGAGGAAATTACCCCTAGTATGATGACGCCCACGGTGACAATGAGGGTACTCATTTTTCGGGAAAGGCGATATTCTTCATGCAGGTAGAGCGTCACTACTTCCATCAAAGAGATGGTGGATGTGATTGCGGCGAGTGTCAGCAGACAGAAAAACATCGCTGCCCACAATACAGAGGCCGGCATTTGGTTAAAGAGCCCGGGAAGGGTGATGAAAAGCAGTCCGGGTCCTCCTGCAACCAGCTCATCGATGATGGTGCCCGGGTTGGCAGTCAATGCAAAGGCCGCGGGAAAGATAATGACTCCCGCGAGTATGGCTACCAGTGAATCGAGCATGGATACCTGTACCACTGTTTTTGTGAGGTTGATGCGATTGTTGAAGTAGGAGCCATAGGTGATCATACAGCCCATGCCGATGGAGAGTGAGAAGAAGGCTTGCCCCATTGCATCGAGGAAGACGGTCGGCTTCACATGTTCCAGGCTGGGCATAAAGAGGAATGAGAGACCACCGGTTGCACCTTCCAGCGTGACAGCCCGTACCGCAAGAACAATGAGTAGCAGAAAGAGCATCGGCATGAGAATCTTCGACGATTGCTCAATTCCTTTTTTTACACCCGAGAGGATAAAGAATGCCGTCAGCAAGGTAAAGAGTATCATCCAGCATATTTGGCGCAACGGGTTGTTCAATAATGCCGTGAAGTTAGCCGAAAAATCATCTACCATGTGCAGGTTGCCTGTGACAGATTGCATCAGATAGTCCAGGGTCCAGCCACAGACTACCATATAAAATCCCATGATAACGAAACCGGTGAGCACACCCAGCCGACCCACCCACTTCCAGTGTGTGCCGGGTGCCAGCTTATGAAAGGCTCCTGCCGTATTGGCCTGGGATGATCTGCCCACAAGAAACTCACTGATCATCAGTGGAATGCCGAAAAATAAAATACATCCGATATAGACCAGAATAAATATGGCACCGCCACCATCGGCTGTCTGGCTGGGGAACCGCCATATGTTCCCCAGGCCGACGGCAGATCCTGCTGCCGCTGCAATTACACCCACTTTGGAAGCAAATGTTACCCGTTTTTCGTTCATATGTTACCTCTTTATTTCACAAAGACCCATTCATTTTCTTTTGATAGGGCAGGATGATAGAAATATTCTTCGTAATGAAAACCTTTCACATCCTCCGCATCGGTGAGCCTATTTTTGATGATATAGCGAGCCATCAGGCCCCTGGCTTTTTTGGTGTGGACGACAATTTGTTTAAAATCATTGTGCTCCAGTTGTAAAAACCGGATGTCGATGATGCGTATACCCGCTCTGAGTGCATTTTTTCGTATCACCTTGGCATACTCACTCGATGCGACATTGATGATTGTTTTGTCTTCCTTTTTAAATCGGGCAGCGAGATGTTTGATTACCGTCTCCTGCCAGAATTCATAGAGCGTGCGATACCCTGGGGGTACGATTTGTCTTTGCATCTCCAGTCGGTAGGGTCTGATCAGATCAAATGGGCGTAGCACACCATAGAGGCCCGAAAGGATATTGAGGTGTCGCTGGGCGAATGCAACGTCGTCATCCGAAAAATCATGCGCATTTAATCCCGCATAGGCGATCCCGTTGTAAGCCAATGCTGCAGCACGCTTGGGGGTGGAGTTGAAGTAAAAGGTCTGAAACTGTTCATAGACATTGCGTGCCATTTTGGGGTTGATCTTCATGATTGTTTCAATTTCTTTTTCAGACAACTGTTGACAAACCGAGATCAATTCCTTCGTTTTATCCGGGAAGGATGGTTTTGTAGTTACAAACCGGTCTTTCTTCTCTGGAAAAGACATCAGTTTCGCGGGCGACATCAGTATTTGCATGGTCACAGCCTCCATTCCACACCCTCTTTGGTGTCTTTCAGAGCGACGCCGGCTTCCTTCAGGGCATCCCTGATCTTGTCTGAGGTAGTCCAGTCCTTGTTGTCACGGGCCGACTGACGGATGTCGATGATCAGCCGCATCAATCCTTCTATCATTTCGCTGCCGGCCATTTGCTTTGTCTCGTCAACCAGCCCCAGTACCTCGAAGATGAAAGTATGCATGATCTTTCTTAAATTGATCAGATCTGTTGCTGTGAGGATTTCTTTTTTGTCGAGTGTGGAATTGATGATGCGCACCCCCTCAAAAAGGTGGGCAATGAGTGTGGGACTGTTAAAGTCGTCATTCATTGCCGCATAACAGCGTTGTTCCAGTTCGTCGATGTTCACCGAAGAGGAGGCTGAGGGTGTTATCTTTTCCAGCGCAGAAAGGCTCTCCATCAATTTTTTATATCCCTTTTCTGCAGCTTGCAATGCCTCATTGGAGAAGTCGAGTGTGCTCCGGTAATGCGACTGTGCCATGAAGAAACGAACCGTCATGGGAGAGTAACCTTGTTCCAGCAGCGGATGGTCGCCGGTGAAGAGCTCTTTTGGGAGGAAGCCGTTGCCGGCACTTTTCGACATGCGCGTTCCGTTTACGGTGAGCATATTGGTGTGTACCCAGTATTTGGCGGGTTCAGTATGATTGCATGCCTGCGATTGGGCAATCTCGTTGGTGTGATGGGTGGCCTGCAGGTCCATACCGCCCCCGTGAATATCGAAGGTTGTTCCCAGGTACTTGGTGCTCATGGCCGAGCATTCGATGTGCCATCCGGGGAAGCCCCATCCCCAGGGTGAGGGCCACTGCATCAGTGTCTCGGGCTTTGCTTTGATCCAGAGGGCAAAGTCGAGGCGACCTCGTTTTTCGTCCTGGCCGTCCAGCTCCCTTGTCCCTTCCATCAGATCTTCCAGCTTTCGGTTGGTGAGCGTGCCGTAGTCATGTTCCCTGCTGTATTTCTCCACATCGAAGTAGACAGAGCCATTCACTTCATAGGCATATCCGGCCTCTAATATCTTTTTAATCATTTCTATCTGTTCCAGGATGTGGCCTGTTGCTGTGGGTTCAATGCTGGGCGGGAGGGTGTTGAAAAGTGCCAGCACCTCGTGAAAGCCAAGGGTGTATTTTTGCACAATCTCCATCGGTTCCAGTTGTTCCAGTTTGGCCTTTTTTGCGAACTTGTCCTCTCCCTCATCCCTGTCGCCTTCCAGATGCCCCGCATCGGTGATATTTCTCACATAGCGTACTTTGTAGCCGAGATGTAGCAGATAGCGGTAAATCAAATCAAAAGAGATGAAGGTGCGACAGTTACCCAAATGAATATCGCTATAAACGGTGGGTCCGCATACATACATGCCCACGAGGGGCGGGTGGAGCGGTTCAAAAGCTTCTTTCCTGCGACTGAGTGTGTTGTAAATGACCAAATTGTTTGCCTTTTCTGTGTCCATGTCGGGGCCGATAATTTTAAAAAGACAAATGTACAAATTTATGCGTTAAGATCGTTAATCCGAATGAAAAAGAGGAGAAAGTCACGCGTGTTTGATGGGGTTTCCCAATATTTTGATACTTTTGTCATTTCTTTAAATAAACTAACCTTTATACATGTTTTATGTCACGTAAAATTTCTGTTATACTTGTGTTCTTCTGTGTGCTTGGAGCCGTCCGGGCGCAAAATCTGCAGTTGCATTTTGATCCGCGTCATTCTTTGTATGGTGATGATGTATCACCTGCGAATTATCTGACCGCAACCTTTGAGATGTTTAAGCCTGACCGGTGGGGAAGCACCTTCATGTTTGCGGACTTTGATTTCAATCACGACAAAAAAAATATCGGGCTTGTTTATGCAGAAATTGCCCGTGAATTTAAAATTGCTGATTTTCCGCTGCTTCCTCATATTGAGTTTAATGGAGGTCTGGGAAATGGGTTCTCCATCCCTTCCTCTTATATGGCCGGCGTTGGCTATCCCTTTCAACTGGGTAGCTTTTATCTGAGTACCTACGTGGTTTACAAGCTGAATGCGTTTCAGAAGGTAAGCAACGATGCTCAGTGGACCGTAACATGGAACGCTTCGCTGGCAGGAGGTAAGCTCTCCCTGGGCGGATTCGCTGATCTCTGGACTGAGGATAAATCTTTTACGGAAGGCAGCGATGCCGGCGGGAAAAAAGTGATTTTCCTGAGCGAGCCGCAAATATGGTATAACATCACGCCCAACTTCTCGCTGGGCAGCGAGATAGAAATAAGTTATAATTTCGTGAATAAATTTGCCGAGAGTAAATTTTATGCTATTCCTACCCTGGCCACAAAGTGGAATTTTTAATGTATAAGACGGAACAATTATGTTGGAAAAGATTTTCAAGTTAAAACAAAATAAAACGACGGTACGTACCGAGTTCGTAGCCGGAATCATCACTTTCCTCACCATGTCCTATATTCTGGTGGTGAATCCCAATATCCTGAGCGCATCGGGAATGGACAAAGCTGCACTGTTTACCGCCACGGCACTCGCCAGCGTGCTGGGCACACTTTTTATGGCATTCATCCCCAACCTGCCCATCGCACAGGCACCGGGCATGGGACTAAACTCTTTCTTTGCTTTCTCGGTGGTGCTCGGTCTGGGATACTCCTGGCAGATGGCGCTCACTGCTGTTTTTATAGAAGGTATTGTCTTCATTATTCTTACTTTCTTTAATGTGCGCGAACTGATTGTAAAAAGTATCCCCACGACAATTAAAAATGCCATTCCGGTGGGAATAGGTCTTTTCATCACTTTTCTCGGCTTGCAGAATGCCGGACTTATTGTCAGGGATGAAAACACCATGGTTACGCTGGGAGCCATGTCGAACCCACATGTGTGGGTCGCCTCATTGGGGCTTATTCTGACGGCAGCACTCTATTATAAAAAAGTACACGGTGCCTTTCTGATCGGCATTGTGGCGGCCACTGTTTTTGCCATTATTCTGGGATTGGTGCAGTTGCCATCGGGAAGCCTCGTCTCCCTGCCACCCGACATTTCTCCCATTTTCATGCAGTTTGAATGGGATCACATCTTTACCCTCGACATGCTGATCGTGGTATTTACTTTCCTTTTTGTGAATCTGTTTGATACAATCGGTACATTGCTGGGTGTTGCCTCAAAAATTGGGATAACCGACAAGGATGGTAATTTCCCGCAGATTAAAAAGGCGCTCTTTGCCGATGCACTTGGAACCACTTTCGGTGCTGTACTGGGTACCAGCACGGTAACCTCCTATGTGGAAAGCGCGTCGGGCGTGGCAGTCGGTGGACGTACCGGCTTGACGGCACTATCAACGGCGACCCTGTTTGCCCTTGCCCTGTTTCTGGCCCCGCTCTTTCTGATGGTTCCCGCATCTGCTACCGCACCGGCACTGATTCTGGTCGGGTTGTTCATGATCACGGCGGTGGTGAAGATCAATTTCGACAACATGACGGAGGCGCTGCCCGCCTTCCTCACCATCGTGATGATGCCCTTCGCCTTCAGTATTGCACAGGGAATTATTTTTGGTATGTTGTCATACGTGCTGCTGAAAGCATTAAGCGGAAAATGGAAACATATCTCGGTGACCATGTGGGTTATCTTTGTGCTTTTTATCGGTAAGTTGGTGCTCGATGGAATGAACGTCTTGTAAATAGCCGCTTGTGTTGAACCCGCTTGCAAAATACAACGTGCAACCCGGTCCGCTTTTCTTGCTGATGCTGTTTTTATGGTTTCTGTTGAATGTTGTTCAGTCGCTTTTCATGGAAATCGGAAACGATGAGGCCTATTACTGGGTGTACGCTCAGTTTTTGGATTGGGGCTATTACGACCATCCGCCCATGGTGGCGCTGGTAATAAAAATGGGGACATTGCTGGCAGGTGATACCACCCTGGGGGTACGCTTTTGTGTGATGCTGATGCAGCTACTCTTTCTGATCATCCTTTTTCGGCTAAGCAGGGTGACGCATACGCGACCCAACATTATTCTGTTCTTTTTGGTTGCTTTTTCCGTGGTGATGATACAGGCATACGGGTTCATTGCCACACCCGACGCGCCGCTCTTGCTGTTCACGGTGTTGTTTCTGTGGAGTTACCACTATTTCCTGGAAACCGCATATTCACTAAAGGGAGCGCTACTGATGGCATTTTGTATGGCGGGACTCATGTATAGCAAGTATCATGGTGCCCTGGTAATCGTCCTTGTTTTGCTCTCCAATCTGAAGATCCTCAGAAAACCCACTTTCTATCTGTCGGTGCTGTTGGCCGTGGGCCTGTATATTCCCCATATATTGTGGCAGCTAAACAACGATTTCCCCTCCATAAAGTACCACCTCGTGGAGCGGTCGAAAGGTTTCCGGTGGAATTATTTCCCAGACTTTTTGGCCAATCAGTTGCCTGTTTTTAATCCCTTTACGTTGGGTGCCGGTATATACGTTTTTTTTCGGAGGAAAGAGACGGACTTGTTTGAGAGGGCATTGAAATTTCTTTTTGCCGGTTTTTTGATTTTTTTTACTCTCTGGAACTTCAAGGGGAGGGTAGAGCCGCACTGGACTATTGCAGCAGCTGTGCCGATGATTATTCTGATTGTACGTGAGGCTGCCGGAAACCCAAAACTGAGAAATTATCTTTACAAGGTTGTCGCTCCTTCCATCGTCCTGCTGTTAGCAGCCCGTCTTTTCCTGATGGTGGATATACTTCCACTGCGAACCGAGTGGCATGGTGACAAACAGCGGGTGGCCGATCTTGAGGCAATTGCCGGCAATCGTCCCGTAATCTTCACCTCCGGTTTCCAGATGCCGTCGAAGTATCGTTTTTATACGGGCCGTGAGGCACATGCCATGGGAGCCTTGAACTACCGGAATACACAGTACGATATCTGGCGTTTCGATGAAAACTACCGGAAAAAACCTGTGGTGATCGATTTCCGAAATGATTCGACCGGCGTGGTACCTACCCGTCGGGGGAATTCGGTTTTTTATTTGAAAGAAATAGCTGCTTATCAGCCTTACAAGCTGCTCAAGGTGATACCGGTTCTGCTGGAGAGTACGTTCATCACCGGCAGGGAACAGGTTATTACCGTGACGGTGAGCAATCCATATCCTGAAACGTATGTAATTAATCATTCGGCCATGCCGCTGGAGGTCTCGTTGGTGTTCATGGTAAAAAGGGAAGAAGGCTTCACCCGGGAGAAAATATCTACCCGATCGTCCTTCAACCGGCAAGAGATTGCCTCGGGCGAGCATGTGACCGGAGAAATCAGTTTCTTTCTGCCCGATATGCCACCAGGTGAATACTCCGTGTATTTTGCAGCAGGCAGTCCGGGCATATATCCAGCCACGATTGAGAGGCCAGTAAAAATATTTTTCAAAAATGATAGCATTACTCGGTAAGTTTATCAAGTTTGGCCTGGTCGGATTGTCGGGTATGGTGATTGATTTTTTCTTTACCTGGCTTTGTAAGGAAAAGCTTCGATGGAATAAATTCATATCCAACTCCATTGGGTTAATACTTGCTGCTACTTCCAATTATGTATTCAACAGAGTATGGACCTTTGAAAGCGATAATCAGCAGGTGGGACGTGAGTTTATCTCCTTCTTTCTCGTCTCATTAATTGGCCTTTTGCTGAATAATCTGCTTCTTTATTTTTTTCACGAGAAAGTAAAACTGAACTTTTATCTGGCAAAGGCCATTGCCGTAGCCCTGGTCACCATCTGGAACTTCCTGGCCAACTATTTATTCACTTTTCAGCAGGTAGCAGACTATTCGCTTGCTTTTTACCGATGAATTGACTACTTTTGCGCTCTCATACAAAACATTATAAAATAAATTAGAACAAATATTTATGGCAACAACCGCTGATTTCAGGAACGGCATGTGCATCGACCTGGACGGACAATATTACTTTATTGTTGAATTTCTTCATGTGAAACCCGGCAAAGGTGCTGCATTTGTGCGTACCAAACTGAAAAATGTAACTACGGGACGCATTCTGGATAAGACTTTTAATTCGGGTGTAAGGGTTGATGAAGTACGTATTGAACGTCGTTCTTTTCAGTACTTGTATCGCGACGACATGGGATACAATTTCATGAGCACCGAGACCTTCGAGCAGATTCCAATTCCGGGAGAGCAAATAGAAGGTGTACAGTTCCTGAAGGAGGGAGATGTGGTGGAAGTACAGATTCATGCCGAAAGTGGTACCATCCTGACTGCAGAGATGCCCACACATGTGGTGCTGGAGATCACTTACACCGAACCGGGTATTAAGGGAGATACAGCTACCAATACATTGAAGCCTGCTACCGTTGAAACCGGTGCGGAAGTACGCGTGCCCCTGTTCATCAACGCAGGAGAAAAGATCAAGGTGGATACACGCAACGGATCCTACGTGGAACGCGTGAGAGAATGATGTGGTAACAAATTGTTTGTTACTTCGTTATTTCTTTGTAAGTTTGTTTCGTTTTATGCCTGAAATGAAACATCATGAGCAAGTTAAGTATCAAACAATGGGCCGAGGAAGATCGTCCCCGTGAAAAATTACTACTGAAAGGTGTATCGGCTCTGTCCGATTCTGAGTTACTGGCCATTTTGATTGGTTCGGGCAACGCAGAAGAAAGTGCAGTAGAGCTTGGGAAGCGTATCCTGTTGAAAACCGGCAATGATTTGAATGTGCTGGGAAAGATGGGTGTATCAGACCTGACAGGGCAATTTAAGGGCATTGGGCCGGCAAAAGCAATCACATTGATTGCCGCACTGGAACTTGGAAGGAGGCGCAAATCCACTGAGGCCACTGAAAGAAAAAAAATTGGGTCATCGCGTGACGGGTATGATCATTTCTATCCGATCCTTGTGGATCTGAATCATGAAGAGACCTGGGCACTGTTGACAGATCGTTCCAACAAGGTGCTGACCACCATGCAGGTGAGTCGTGGTGGCATCTCCGGTACGGTGGTCGATATTCGACTGATCCTAAGGGAGGCGCTCAACCATTATGCCTCAGGCATCATCCTGGGGCATAATCACCCCTCCGGGAACTGCAGACCCAGTCCGCAGGATACACAGATCACGAAGAAACTGAAAGAAGCTGCCCAATGGATGGATATCACCCTTCTCGACCATATCATTGTGTGTGGTGACATCTATTTTAGTTATGCCGACGAGGGAATCATCTGACGGCATTAAACATTATCCCCGAAAATCGGTTTAATAGAAAAAGCAGATTATGAACGAAGAATTACAAGCGTTACAAGATAAAATAGTGGTCATGCTCCGTACATGTTATGATCCGGAGATACCGGTAAATATTTACGATTTGGGGATGATCTACGATGTGGATATCGATGACCACAACAATGTGGCCATCGAGATGACCTTTACATCGCCCAGTTGCCCCGCGGCCGATTTTATCCTGATGGACGTGCAGCTGAAGGTGGAATCCATTCCGGAAGTGAACAGTCTGGACCTCAATCTCACCTTTGATCCTCCCTGGGATCGTTCCATGATGAGTGAAGAGGCGCTGTTGGAGCTGGGGATGATTTAACGCTTGCGACGACTTTGAACAGCATAACCGTGAGTAAGAAAGTCTATTTTCTCGCCGATGCCCATCTGGGTTCCATATCACATACCAACTCAATTGATGCAGAACGTAAGTTGTGCCGGTGGCTTGATGCTGTGAAGCAGGATGCATCGGCAATATATCTTTTGGGTGATATCTTCGATTACTGGTTTGAATACAAATATGTGGTGCCGAAGGGGTTCACCCGCCTGTTGGGTAAGCTGGCAGAGGTGACCGATGCCGGGGTGGAAGTTCATTTTTTTATCGGGAACCACGATATATGGCTCACCGATTACCTTGCAAAAGAGTGTGGAATGATTCTTCATTTCGGACCATTGACAACCGATATACAGGGGAAAAGATTTTTTCTGGCGCACGGCGATGGCCTGGGAGATGAATCACGGTCGTTCCATATTCTGCGGAAAATATTTCACAGCAAGTTTCTGCGCAAATGCTTCTCTGCCATACATCCCCGATGGACCATTCCGCTGGCGCATGCCTGGTCGAACAGCAGCCGTGAGAACGGCGGTGTGCAGGAGTATCTGGGGGAGGAGCGGGAATATCTGATCCGTTTTGCGAAGGAAAAGTTAACCTTGGCACCCGATATCAACTATTTTGTTTTTGGACACCGCCATATTTTGCTGAATCTTTCTATTGCAGAGCAGAGCCATGTAGTTATGTTAGGCGATTGGATTACCTTTTTCACCTATGCTGTTTTTGACGGGAAAACCATGAAACTGGAACAGTTTGAATCCTAAAGGGCGATGTTTGTCTGCGTCATATGAAATTCGGAGAACAGCATCCCCGCAAACGAAGGTGGTATACTTGCTGGGTTAAACCAGTTTCCTGAAAAAGTCCCATATGATGATGCCTGCCGTGACCGACACATTGAGCGAGTGTTTGGTGCCATATTGAGGAATCTCAATGCAGGCGTCGGCAGTATTCACCACAGATTGTTGTACCCCATGTACCTCGTGGCCGAAGATCACGGCATATTTTTTTTCTTTTTCCAATACAACCGATTCCAGAGAGATGCTGTTTTCAGCCTGTTCAATGGAAAAAACAGTATAGCCGGCAGATTTCAATGCCTGTACCGCATCCAGGGTCTCTTCGAAATAACGCCATCTGACAGCATCTTCAGCTCCGAGGGCTGTTTTATGGATATCCACATTGGGTGGCGTTGCCGTGATACCACACAGCAGGATCTCCTCCACCCGGAAGGCATCGCTCGTCCGGAAAACCGACCCGATATTGTGCTGGCTCCTAACATTGTCGAGTACCACAATTAACGGAATTTTCCTTGCTTCACGGAACTCATCTACGCTGATGCGGTGCAGCTCCTCCAATTTCAGTTTTCGTCGTTTCATATTTTTTTAGCTTTCAGGATTCAGGATTCAGGATTCAGGATGCAGCGTTCAGCGTTCAGCTGTCAGCTGTCAGCAATCAGCTCTTATTGAAAATCTTAGCTGTCTTGTTCAGTTTAACAAAGTCACTCTTAAATTATTTTAGTATGGCCCGTATTGCAAACCAAATATGATGCAGAAAGGTGGATATTTGTCCGTAATAGTGTACCATGATGTGGTAGCGCTCTTTTAGAGACGCTTTCCTGTTGACGGTGGTCATTCCCTCATGCAGGTAGTTGATGAGGGTGAGATGTGTATTGTGCAGGTTTTTTGATTTCTTCATCATGCGGATGCACCAGTCGAAATCGGAAGAAAAACGATACGACAGGTCGTACGGTTCAAACAGCTCCCTCTTCACAATAAATGCCTGATGGCATATCAGCATTCCCTGCCTGAAACTTTTCCAGGTGAGCTTCTCCGGTGCACGCAGCCTGCGCATGTGCAAAAAGATTCCTTTTTCATCCACGATGGCTGTTTCGCCGTAAATAATGTCAGGCGCTTCCCCGTCCTCTATCGTACGCATCATCTTTTCCACAGTGTCGGATGCAAAAAATGTATCGCCTGCATTCAGGAAGCAGAGGTAATCGCCTCCGGCCATCCGGGCAGCTTTGTTCATGGCATCGTAAAGTCCGTTATCCTGCTCACTAAGCCAAATCATGTGCTCATTTTCAGACCTCTTTATCAGTTGGATCGTTCCGTCGGCCGACTTCCCATCCACGATAATATGCTCGATGCTGGGATAGGACTGTTCACCGACGCTCTTCAATGTTCGTTCAAGCGTAAGTTCGGCATTGTACGTGACGGTAATGACAGATAATTCTTTCATTTTCTCGCGTATATGGCAATATAAGGGGATAAAAATTTCCCCTTCACAGGAAATAATTTGATGGCATAACTCAGCATCTTCACCCATTTTCTCCTGTTACGGTGTTCCGGTTTCGGCTCCAGCCAGATCATGGGCTTTCCGATATAATCTATTGAAATGTCACGAAGACCAAATGATTGCATGATCTCTTTCAGGTGGGGTATTTCCATCGATCGCAGATTGTGGGCCAGCAGATTCTCCCTGTCGTACCATTTCTGAAATTTCCCGTTTAACCCCAGAAAATTGGGTATCAGCACCAGGAGTTGTCCCCTTTCGGAAAGGAGATCTATGTGACGACTGATCACATCCCTTGTGTCTTCGAAATGCTCGATAAAACCGGAGGAGAAGACCACCTCATATTTTCTGTCAGGGGAGAATGCGAAAAAATCACACTCGATACAATGGATAACACCTTCCGGCAGTCCGTTGGTTTTCTCGAGATTCCGGACAATGTCTGTGTTGATATAGAAATCGAGTATCGTGACATCACGTATTCCACGTTGGTAGAAACGAGCGGCAGATATGCCGGGAAAGCCACCGATCTCGATGAAGCTTTCACCTTTTACCAACCTGGGGATAAACTGTTCGAACACTACTTTCTCCGGTATCCTGTCATATCGGTAGTTATTCCAATAATTATCCCAGTATTCCTTATCGGTCATTTTGTTATTCTCCTTCATGCAATTGAATTTTACAACCTGCTCCCGCATCGTAGATAGCCCGGTATTGTTGTATGACTTTCTCCTGAGCATATTTCTCCAGCACTTTTTTGCGGGCCTGGACCGAAAGCGCTTCGTAATCGGCTTTAAACAATATCCAGATCATTCCCTCTGCCAGATCCTGTGCATTTTTGTATTCGGCCACATATCCGTTAAGCCGGTGATCGATCATTTCCGGGATCCCTCCGATGGAAAAACCCAGGCAGGGTGTTCCGCAAGACATGGCTTCCATGATGGTGTTGGGCAGATTTTCCTGCAGGGAGGGGGTGACAAACAGGTCGGAGGCGTTGTAAAGTTCCGGCATCTGTTGTGGAGAGAGGTATCCCATGCTTTTTGCCGGCAGGGAAAGCTGCTGTTCTACCTCTTCACCGCGCTTTCCGGCAATCAGGAAAAGCAAGTCGTCAGAACGTTGAGCCATCAGTCTGGCCGCTTCCACCAGGTAGTCTGTTCCTTTGCGTTTATCGGCGGCTTTCACTGCGGCGAACAAAATAATCTTCCTGTCGAGTGGTAGACCCAATTTTCTGCGTATCTCCTTCCTATCCATCGGTCGGTAGGTTTCGGTGTCAATGGGATTGGGGATAGAAACCAGAGGATGGTTCCGGGTAAGCGGACTTTTTTTGGCCAGCTCTTTTAACCAGTTGCTGCATGCGACGAAGGTAATCTCTCTCCCGTCATAGGCTGATTCTTTCCGGCGGAAAATACTGCGGGAGAGGTCGTTATGAGATGGCGATTTCAGGTAGGGACAATGGCCGCAACCATTTTCGTAGTGATCGCATCCGGCTGCATGATGGCATATACCGGTAAACGGCCACATGTCATGCAGGGTCCAGACCACCTTTTTCCCCGATTTGAGTATCTTTTCAATCTCCCTGATCGATAACATACCTTGATTGATCCAGTGTAAATGGATGATATCCGCCTTTTTATATTCTTCCATTTCCGTAATGGATACCCCTGTATTGGCGATGGAAATATCGAAAAGATTGTCACGCGAGAATAGGTTGTGCAGAAATATTACCCCCCGTTCATGGTAAAAGTTCCATCGGTTTTTGTAACGGTTACCCACCGGAATCACATCCGGATTATCGGAAAGTTTTTCACGTACAACCATTTTTACGTTCTCCCCTTCCGATTTTAACGCACTCATCAGGCGGTAAGCGGCAATGGCAGCTCCGCCACCTGTGTCTGATGTGCTGATTATAAGGATATTCATGAGCCAACGGTTCTTTGTACGCGGTTTATCCTCCTTTTTACTTTTGCTAAAAAGGAGTTTGTTCTTCCATAATATTGCTCAAATGCTTTTCGTACTGTTTTGTCTTCACGAACATCAGCAATATCAATATTCAAATTCCCTTTGTGCAGATGGGTGGTATATATTTCATCGCTTCCACTGTGTACACCACTTCCGTCAAAACCGATATTTTGTATGAGCGACTTTCCTGCATTCAACGATAACATATCTTTCAGAAAAAGAGATGCATTCCATCGAATTGCCCAGGAGTCGTTTTCACCCTTAACCTGCCTTTTGAGCATACGCGTGTAGGGATATTTGTTGTTAAAATCAAACTCTCTTGAAAGTTTGCGGCTTTTAATTTCCTGCAACAATGCTTCACCATCGGGATTGAAATGCTGCCATGCCCTCTTCCATGTTCCCCAGCCCCAACTGCCGACCCATTTTATCAAAAAAGCATCCGGGATATCCTCTAAAGGATAACAATATCCATGAACATGACCAATTTTCTCTTCATTTTCGAATTGATCAAGTGCATCGTTCATAAAAGTTAGAAACCGGGGCGATGTAATGAGATCGTCTTCCAGAACAATCACTTTCCCGTACTCGTTTACAATGTTGGAAACTCCTTCAATCACATTGCTAGCCAGTCCTATATTATGAGGCCGTTCGATAATATGAATATTTTTGAAGCCATTGATTGAATGAATCAACCTGCGTACGCTCAGAACCTCATTCTTATCAGAGTTATCCCTGAAACCATCTGAAAAGACAAATAATTCTGTTGTATTGCATTGCTCATTGTTCTTTAAAGCTTCCAGGGTTTTTTGTGTATGGGAGGGACGATTGTACGTGAATAAGAGGACAGGAGCTTGCGTCATAATAACCGGATTAAGAAAACTGAGAAATCAGAATTCAACTTTTGGCGATAATATATTTCTTTCGAGCACATGCAGGGCTACGTGTCTGCCTACTTCGATTCCTTTCAGCGAAAGTTGGAGCTTCGTCGTGTTGAAGGCCAGCTCCGGGTTGTTATTGTCTCCACTCAAATGACAGAGCCAAATATTGCGAAGATCAGATGTGAAATTGTTTGCGAGGAACTCAGCTGTCTGACGGTTGCTCAGGTGGCCCGTTCCGGAGGTAATTCTCCGTTTCAGGTGCCATGGATAGCGGCCGTTTTGTAGCATTTCCTCGTCATAGTTGCTCTCAATCACCAGGTGATTTGCCTTGCAGATATAAAAAGCCACTTCATCTGTGATGGCGCCCACATCGGTTGCCAGTGTCATCCTTTGTCCGTCGAATTCAAAAAAATAGCCTGCATTGTCGTTGCTGTCATGGGGTACATCAAATGCAGTAATATTAAAATCCTCGATCTGAAAAGGTTTTCCTTTTTCGATATATTTTGTTGAACCGTTGAGGTTGTTGTGGATCATGGGACAGTTGGAGATGCCACGATGGACCTCGCGGGTAGCATAGACGGGAATGTGCAGTTTTTCACCGAGATATCCGGCCGATTTTATGTGGTCGTAATGATCGTGTGTGATGAGGATCGCCATGATAGACGCAAGCTCTATCCCATGTTCAGCAAGTCGTTTCCTGATCACACGCGGCCCAAGGCCGGCGTCGATAAGAATGCCGTAATGCGCATTGCCCAGGTAGTAACAGTTACCGCAACTGCCGCTACTTAGGCTGAAAAAAGAGATCCGGTCTGCCTGGAATAGTTTGTACTGCATAGTGGATGCAAAGATAACAAGTTTTTGAAAACTATCTTTTAAAACGTTTTTACTGATAAGCTGACCACGGTCCGGTTATAGTCATCAATCATCTCTTTTATTACCTGTGCGGCCGGAATCACCTGTCTGATGTGCGATGCGATCTGGCCGATCTCCAGCGCTCCCTGCGCAAGATCACCCTCAAAGATTCCTTTCTTTGAGCGACCCCTTCCCAGCAATGTACGCAGTTCGTCGGGCGTGGCTCCCCGGTCTTCCAGCTCCTGTATCTGCTGATAGAATGCATTCTTAATCATTCTTGTGGGACTTACTTTCTTGAGTGAAAGCAACGTATCTCCCTCGTTCAGTGAAAGGCATTTCTGTTTGAAAGCCTCACTGGCAGAGCTCTCTTCGGTCAGTGCAAAACGGGTGCCGACTTGTACACCCTCGGCACCCAAAGCCAGCATGGCGGCCATTGCCCCACCTGTGGCGATCCCGCCGGCAGCAATGAGCGGCAACGTCACGGCCTGCCGCACCTGGGGAATCAGCGTGAGGGTGGTTGTCTCTTCCCGCCCATTGTGGCCGCCCGCTTCAAATCCCTCTGCTACGATTGCATCTACGCCTGCTTCCTCGGCTTTCAGGGCAAATTTAGAGCTGGATATCACATGGGCGACAAGCATCCCCTTCTCTTTTAATCTGGTGGTCCATGTCCTGGGATTACCCGCCGAAGTAAAGACAATGGATACCTTTTCCTCCATTACAATCTGCATGATCTCCTCAATTTGCGGATACATGAGGGGAATATTTACACCAAACGGTTTCTCGGTTGCGTCCTTGCATTTCATGATATGTTCCCGCAATGTGTCGGGATGCATTGATCCGGCTCCTATCAATCCCAGTCCGCCAGCGTTGCTTACTGCCGATGCCAGCCGCCAGCCGCTGCACCATACCATTCCCGCCTGTATAATCGGATAGCGGATGCCGAAGAGTGTCGTAATCCTGTTTTTATTCATTTCTCTAAATTTATGCAAAGATAACATTATCTCCATTTTTCACCATCTAATATCTGGTTTAGATTTTTTTTAGTAGCTTTGCACATCATTGCCCATTGTATCTGTATCGGCATTAAATTTGAATATCAAAATTGATTTATTTCAGACATTATGAATGTCCTTCTTCTTGGCTCCGGAGGCCGCGAACATGCCATGGCATGGAAGTTACGCAAAAGCAGTTATCTCAATAATCTGTACATTGCTCCCGGTAATGCCGGCACGGCGATGGTAGGCACAAACGTGCCCATCGGGGTGACCGATTTTGAAGCGATGAAACAGTTTTCACTCAGCCACGATATCGACATGATTGTCGTGGGGCCCGAAGATCCGCTGGTGAAAGGTGTGTATGATTTTTTTCACAAGGATGAGGATATTTGCCACATTACCGTAATCGGCCCCTCGCAAAAGGGAGCTCAATTGGAAGGGAGCAAGGACTTTGCCAAACATTTCATGATGCGTCATGGTATTCCCACAGCCCGTTATAAGAGTGTTACGCTCGACAATATAGAGGAAGGAAATGAATTCCTTGATTCTCTTTCTTCACCCTATGTATTGAAAGCCGATGGGCTTGCTGCCGGAAAAGGCGTACTGATACTCCACGATCTGAATGAAGCACGACAAATGCTTTGGGAGATGCTTCACGGAAAGTTTGGTGAAGCAAGCAATAAAGTGGTAATTGAGGAGTTTTTATCGGGTATAGAATGTTCAGTCTTTGTGTTGACGGATGGCCAATCTTATAAGATACTACCCGTGGCAAAAGACTACAAACGGGTTGGAGAGAAGGATACCGGGTTGAATACCGGCGGCATGGGAGCTGTCTCTCCGGTGCCCTTTGCCGATGAACTGTTTATGGAAAAAGTACGCAGTCAGGTTGTGGAGCCAACCGTGAAAGGGTTGCAGGAAGAGCATATCGATTACAAGGGATTTATCTTTCTGGGACTGATCAATGTGGAGGGTGACCCCAAGGTGATCGAATACAATGTGCGCATGGGAGATCCTGAAACTGAGGTGGTGCTGCCCAGAATTAAATCCGACCTGTTGGAACTGTTTATAGGAGTGGCCACAGAGACACTTGGCGAGCGCGTGCTGGAAGTAGATGACCGGTATGCCGTGACTGTTGTGATGGTTTCGGGCGGCTATCCTGAAACGTATGATAAAGGTAAACTAATAGAGGGACTCGACAATGTGACGGACAGCATTGTTTTTCATGCCGGTACTGTCAGCCACAACAACGAAGTGTTTTCTTCGGGGGGACGTGTACTTGCGGTAACATCTTACGGAAAAAAAATGGAGGAAGCCCTGCTTACATCGTACAGCAATATTGCCAAAATTTATTTCGATAAGGCCTATTTCCGAAAAGATATTGGCTTCGATCTTCACGTTCGGTAAAAGGGAACGGTTTTTGTCATGCATCTTGTCGTCAGATCTTTCAGAACATATATTGTTGACGGACGCTTTGCTTCGCTGATTGTCTCTCTGGTCGTCATCATCATGCGTGCAGCCCTCTTTCTCAAGGGTGATCGTTCCCAGGCTGCTTTCAGCGATACCGGATATCTGTGGCCTCATGCAGCACCTTTGTTTTCGGATCCGATGATCTCAGCCACTGCTTCTACTATTTCGGTTTTTCTGATCGCCTTCCTCATATCGGCCATTAACAGCCGGTTTATGCTGCTCCGCACGCGTTCTTCACTTCCCTTTGCAGCACCTTTGCTCCTGTTGAGTCTTCATCCATGGTTTTTGGTGATGACGGCTGATTATATTGCCCTGATATTTATCCTGCTTGCTTTTTTCCCTTTTTTGAAATCATATCAGACAGCCGATGCAACGTTGTATTCTTTTCGTTCAGCCATACTGATAGGTACTGCATCGCTGTTTCAAATTTATGCACTTGCACTGTTTCCCTTATGGTGGCTCGGAGAGCGGTCGATGCGCGGACCACAGCCCCGTGCGTTTCTCTCTTCTTTATTCGGTTTATCACTTATTTATTTTTCCCTCTTCTCCCTCTTTTTTCTGAAAGATGATCTTTCAGGATTCACTGATCCTCTTCTTTCATTGGTCTCTTTTTCATTGCCACAACTTCCGGATTACACTTTGATGGAGTGGGGGGTGGTTGTGCTGGTCGGACTTTTTTTTATTTTGAATATGGTTCTCAG
>DFYK01000079.1:0-1104 GCA_002383605.1 Proteiniphilum sp. UBA4084
GAAGATTCACAAAGTCCCGAAGGAAGTATATCTGTTGTTTCCCCCCGCTACTGGACCATCTACAACGATGACGTGACCTGGCCGGCAGCCTGGTTCTACGGAGCTAAGATGCTGTGGCAACAGTATGGCGACACAGCGCCCATATTCAGTCACTATGCATCTATGAAACGATATCTGGAACGGATTCAGCAAGTGTCTATGCAGGATTACATCATCACGAAAGACACCTATGGCGACTGGTGCATGCCTCCGGAATCACAAGAGCTCATTCATTCTCAGGATCCGGCACGAAAGACCGCAGGGGCGGTGCTGAGCACCACCATGTACTACAGCCTGCTGAACCTGATGATTGAATTTGCAGCGCTCACCGATAACCCGAATGATATACCGGGATTTCAGGAGCTGGCCGGAAAAATCAGGGATGCCTACAACCGAACCTATTTCAACACGGATTCTGCGCGATACGACAACAACACTGTCACCGCCAACATCCTCTCACTGCAGCTGGGCCTGGTACCGGAAGGATTCGAAGCAGCTCTCTTCGAGAACATCGTACAGAAAACGGAGGTCGATTTCGGCGGCCATGTCAGCACCGGCGTGCTGGGCATCCAGCAGCTAATGCGGGGACTTACCCAACATGGCAATGTGGACCTTGCCTACAAAATAGCAACCAACACCACCTACCCAAGTTGGGGTTATATGATTGACAAAGGAGCCACCACCATCTGGGAACTCTGGAACGGTGATACGGCCGATCCGGCGATGAACTCAGGTAACCATGTAATGTTATTGGGCGACCTGCTTATCTGGTATTACGAAGATCTGGCCGGCATTAAAAACCATCCCGGTAGTGTGGCCTACAAGAAGCTCCTGATGGAACCAAAGTTTCCAGAAGGACTATCTCATGTAAAAGCATCTTATCACTCTGTATATGGAGAAATAAAAAGTGAGTGGTCGAAAACAGGCGATACCTTTGGCTGGGAGATATCCATTCCCGCCAACACATCGGCCATCGTCAGGCTACCACGCGAGATGAATGTCACCACACCGGAAGGTGAAGGCGTGAAAAGTGTCACCCAAACCGATGCCGGCATTGAGATTGAA
>DFYK01000079.1:1153-43214 GCA_002383605.1 Proteiniphilum sp. UBA4084
TCCGGAGAACTTTATTTATAACGAGTATAAATTAACGGAATATGTTGTCATTTTTACATACTTTATGCAAAATATATTGCATGTTAACTTTTAATCATCAAATTTTGCGCGTGTAAATTACAATGCGCCCGAAAGAGTCATCCAATAGATAGTTATATTCAGAATCTATTCCGCAATCTCCTTGTGGTGCAGTGTATTGATATACGATGCGCGTATAGTGAAAGAAAATATTCTGCTTGACATGAATTTGTTTCGCCATTCATTATTCATTAGAATCCATTAACCTGTAAAGCAGAATGATCGGGAATGATTTGATTGATTGTTATTTTTTAAACATCTAATTATTCACATGATGAATCGTTTATTGTTCATTTTGCCGCTAATGGGTATCCTGTTGGCGTGCGAAGGAGAGACCATTGACCCTGTCCGGGCAAGCAAAAGCATCAAACTGACAGCAGAAATTGAAGGAGTTAAGACCCGCCTTTCCGGTTCTACCTGGGAAAAAAACGATGGAATTGGCGTGTACATGAAAAAAGCGGGGGAATCATTGAATTCGGCCCTACTCGAGAAAAATATCCAATACTTTTACAACGATTCCGGATACTTTAAACCGAAAAATGATGGACAAACAATCTATTTTCCCTTCAACGGATCCAATGTAGATTTCATCGGGTATTATCCTTTCAGGGAAGACATTTCCGGTTTTATCTTTCCGGTAGATCTGTCGGTGCAATCAAATCAGGCTGCCATAGATCTGATGTATTCCGATAATATGACAACCCGGAATATGACCAACCCCAATGTCAACATGACATTCTCACACAGACTCTCGAAGATGGCACTCCGTATTGCACACTACAGGAATGCCAATTTGGGTAACCTCTCTGTATTCATTACCCGTGTTCCCACCGAAGCTTCTTTCAATCTGGAGAACGGAAGACTGGTCCCTTTGCCGGAGACGAAAGATATTGCGATGCGGGTAAATAGCGACGGCACCGCTGCCGAAGCCATTCTTTTACCAGGGACAGATTTGTCGGGTAGCGAATTGTGGTTTGTTTTAGGAAATAATGACCAGGTATACAGGTCTACATTAACCGGCATCCTGCCGGCAGATACATTGGGGCTTTCAATCCTTCACTCTGTAGATATCACATTATTCACCGATGAAAAAGCAGCCATCCTCGAAGCAAGCAGCATCACTCCTTGGATCACACCACCTTCAGTGTCCGTGGTTGCAGATCGGACCGAATCATTACCCCCGTTGATTAAAGGATCTAAAAGCGACCCCTATACAGTATTGCAGGCCAGAGAAGCGCAGGGAAAGACGGATGTGTGGGTGAAAGGCTACATCGTGGGAGCGTTTGATGGATCCATTAATACGTTTGTGACGGATACAACCGGGCAGGTCAAAACCAATATAGCATTGGCGGACAATATGTCTGAAACGGATATCGGCAAAATGCTCCCGGTGAATTTCACCACAACTTCTATAAAAAATGGATTGAATATTTCAGACAACCCATTAAATATCAATAGATTTGTTTTAATTAAAGGGAATCTGGCTGCTTATTATTCAGTACCTGCCCTGAGAGAAGTCTCTGAATATCAGTTTATGGATTAACCGGCTAAACAAAAAATCTTTTCAGCTGTTTGTTGTTAAACCAACATAAATGAGTAAAACGGCCTGCAAAGATAAAGATATGATCGTTAAAGATGGAGCAAAGTTCATCTGTAAGAAATGCGATGCTGCGGTGAAGAAAGAGAAACATGCCTGCAAACCGAAAAAAGTGAAAAAGGGTGATTAACTTTAAAAATGAATCCCAAAAGTTTCTTGTCTGACTTTGGGATTCATTTTAACTATTATCTACTATCTACGGTAATATTCGATAACGGATTATCTATCTGCTATTTAAACGCTTTCCACATCAGCAATGCACGTGCAATGGCTTTCTCCGTAATAGGGCCCATGATGGCGTAACCCGCAAGATTGGGATGCACGCCATCTTCAGAGAGATCTTTGGGGAGGCCGTCGCGTTCGTCAGCCATCACGGTAAAGAAGTCGCAATAAACTGCTCCGTGTGTATCAGCATACTGTTTTAACCGTTTGTTTAGTTCCACAATCTTAGGGGCAGGTTCCAGTCCGGTGCGCCATGGATAATCATATGCCGGCAGCACAGAGCAGAGCACTACTTGTATGCCGTGTGTCTGTGCCAGCTCAGTCATTGAATGAATATTATCCTCAATCATCTCCAGGGTGGATGGACCGGTATTGCCCGCAATATCATTGGTACCAGCAAGAATAACCACTACTTTCGGCCATAAATTAAGGACATCCTGACGGAAGCGGAGCAGCATCTGCGGCGTGGTTTGCCCACTTATTCCCCGGTTGATATAGGGGCGGCCTGCAAAAAATTCGGGAACACGGTCTATCCATCCCTGCGTAATAGAATTTCCCATAAATACAACCCTGTCGTCACAAGTTCTGGCAGGGCCCAACTTTTCATTATCGTCTCTGAAACGATTGAGATTTGCCCAATCCTGGGCTTCGGCTAAAGTTATCCAGCACACGAAAACTGCAATTAACAAAGATAATCTTTTTACATTCATTATTTTTCACTGATAAAATTGAATCGTCAAAATTAGTTATAAAAATCTGTTCTAAAACCACTGTTCATCGGTTTTTTCGTACGATTGGTCGATAAGTAACCCTAAAAAAACTAAAATAGATAAAGACCACTCGGTCCGGTCTGTTTTAAATCGGTAAATTTGTGCAAATTTGTTACATCGACATGAATAAAAAAAGCAAAATTATTGTTTTCGGTTCAATTGCTATATTGATATTGGGAATGGCTTTTTTTCCGACAATCAAACAACGCTTTGCTCCGGGCGAACGTGAAGCTTCTTCCGGTCAGCGTAACGCAACCGGTAGAGCCGGGCGAACAGAACTGGCTGTCAACGCAACCATTCTGAAACCTCAGACACTGAATAATCTGTTTCGCATTACCGGTGTAGTGCTTCCCGATGAGGAGGTAGACCTGACGTTTGAGTCGTCGGGAAAGATCACAAATATTTATTTCAGTGAAGGTACGTTTGTGCAGCAAGGTGCATTGTTGGCAAAGGTAAACGATGCTCCCCTGCAGGCAGAACTCAAAAAACTGGAAGCACAACTACCGCTGGCCGAAGACCGCCTCTTCCGGCAGCAGACCCTGCTTGAAAAAGATGCCATCAGCCAGGAGACCTATCAGTCGGTATTCACCCAACTGGAAACCCTGAAAGCCGATATAGAACTGGTGAAAGCCCGCATTCGTCAGACCGAACTGCGGGCACCTTTCAGCGGCATGATCGGCCTGCGGCAGGTGAGCGAAGGCGCCTATGCCTCTCCATCAGTGGTAGTAGCCAACTTGACAAAAATATCTCCTCTTAAGATTGAGTTCTCTCTCACCCAAAACTTTGTGAATTTGATCAAACCGGGTACGGAGATCGCCTTCACTGTGGAGAATGATCTGGAAGTATACAATGCTTTGGTCTATGCCGTGGAGTCACGCCTCGATGTGCAGACGCTCAGCCTGTTTGCCCGGGCACGCTATGCGAATACCGACGGCAGGATAAAGCCCGGCCAGTCGGCCAGTATCCGCATTAAACTGGATCAGATAAACAATGCCATCGTAATCCCGAGCATCTCTACGGTGAAGGAGATGGGACGGGACATTACTTATGTCTATGAAAACGGGAAGGCAAAAGAGGTGGAGATCATCCCCGGCATGCGTACCTCCTCCTCAGTGGAGGTAATAAACGGGCTTACTGTGGGTGACACGTTGCTGACCACAGGTGTGATGCAGCTTCGCAGCGGCATGCCGGTAAGAATTGATCAAATGGTTCCTAACAGAGCAGATTAAATTGTATGAACTTTTCCGAACTTAGTATCAAACGACCGGTACTGGCTACGGTGATGGTGTTGATCATTATCATCTTCGGCCTTATTGGATATACAAACCTTCCGGTACGCGAGTATCCGAGCGTGGACAACCCCATCATCACGGTGCAAGTCTCCTACCCCGGAGCAAATGCCGAAGTGATCGAGAACCAGATTACCGAGCCCCTTGAGCAAAATATCAACGGCATACCAGGGATCCGTTCACTCGTAAGCCGCAGCAGCCAGGGTAGTTCCCGCATCACTGTGGAGTTTGAGCTGAGCGTCGATATGGAGACAGCTGCAAACGACGTACGAGACAAGGTATCCATCGCACAACGTTATCTGCCACGCGATGCCGATCCTCCGACAGTTTCAAAGGCCGATGCAGACTCCGACCCGATCATGCAGATTACCGTGCAGAGCCCGTTCCGATCCCTGCTGGAACTCTCCGAGATAGCCGACCTCACCGTGAAGGAGCGTCTGCAGACCATCTCCAACGTGAGCGCGGTAGATATATGGGGTGAGTACCGTTATGCCATGCGACTCTGGCTCGATCCGCTCCGGATGGCCGCCTACAACATCACTCCCATGGACATCAAAAATGCGCTGGATCGGGAAAATGTAGAACTTCCGGCCGGCAGTATTGAAGGTGATCAAATCTCCCAATCTATCAGAACCATGGGGCTGATGCAGACTCCCGAAGATTTCAATAACCTGATACTGATTGAAGATAACTTTCGTGTTGTTCGTTTCAAAGACGTAGGTTATGCCGAACTGGATGCGGCCGACCGGCAAAATATCCTTCGCAGAAACGCCGTGCCGATGGTAAGTTGTGTAATCATCCCGCAGCCGGGCGCCAATCATATCAATATTGCCGATGAGGTGCGGGTACGCATGGACCAGATGAAAAAAGACCTCCCGGAAGATGTGATCCTCGATGTGGCCTTTGACAACACCAAGTTCATCAGGGCCTCCATTGCGGAAGTACAGTCGACGGTCATCATTGCTTTTATCCTGGTTGTCTTTATCATCTTTGTCTTCCTGCGAAACTGGCGGGTTACCCTGATTCCGGCAGTAGTGATTCCGATTTCACTCATCGGTATTTTCTTTGTGATGTACCTTGCCGGATTTTCTATCAACGTCTTATCGATGCTCGCCGTGGTACTCGCCGTGGGTCTTGTGGTGGACGATGCGATTGTGGTAACTGAGAACATCTTCCAGAAAGTGGAGTCTGGAATGAATCCCACAGAAGCATCCATCACCGGTTCCAAAGAAATTTTCTTCGCTGTAGTATCCACCACAGTCACACTGGTTGCTATTTTCTTCCCGATCGTATTCCTGGAAGGAATGACTGGAAAGTTGTTCCGGGAATTCAGCATCGTGATATCTGGAGCAGTGATCATCTCCGCCTTTGTGGCACTCTCCTTCGTGCCCATGCTCTCCTCCAAGCTGCTGAGCAGAAAACGAAAGAGAAGCAGGTTCTATGACAAAACCGAAGTATTCTTTGCCGGAATGAACCGCTTTTATGAAAAATGGCTTCACTCGTTCCTCGGTCGTAAATGGCTTGTCTTTCCTATCCTGGTCATCTTCACTCTGTTGATTGCATTGCTCTGGAATATCATACCAGCAGAGATGGCGCCGCTGGAGGACCGTTCCCAGGTGATGATCCGCAACTCGGCACCAGAAGGAGCCACCTTCGAGTTTGTGCGGGATTACACCGACCGCATTTCAGCCATTGCCGACTCAATTGTCCCCGAAAGAGAGTCAAACATTGTATTTACCCGCAGCGGTTTCAGCATGGTTCGCCTTATTTTGCCCGACATGGGTGACCGCGAACGAAGCCAGATGGAGATTGCCAACGAACTCACGCGCGGCGTGCGTGATGAAACGGCAGCACGTGCGTTCGTGCAGCAGCAGTCCACCTTCGGCGGACGACGTGCAGGTATGCCCATACAATATGTGTTACAGGCTCCCAATATTGAGAAGCTGCAGGAATTTATTCCTCCCTTTATGGAAAAAGTAAATCAAAGCCCCTACTTCCAGATGGCCGATGTGGATCTGAAATTTACAAAGCCTGAAACCAGAATCATCATCGATAGGGACAAAGCTGCCATGCTGGGTGTCAGCACCCGCGACATCGGACAAACCTTGCAATATGCACTCAGCGGACAGCGTATGGGATACTTCTATATGAACGGCAAGCAGTATCAGATACTGGGAGAAATCAACCGTCAGCAGCGCAATACACCGGTCGACCTGAAAACCATCTACATCAAGAACAACAACAAACAGATGATCCAGATGGACAACCTGGTAAAGCTGGAAGAATCGGTAGCTCCTCCCCAGCTTTATCGTTACAACCGCTTCAACTCAGCCACCATTTCCGCGGGTCTTGCTCCCGGTTACTCACTTGGGGACGGACTGGAAGAGATGGACCGCATTGCAGCAGAAGTGCTCGACGATAGTTTCAGGACAGCGCTGGAAGGTGAATCAAGAAACTTCAGTGAGAGTTCGTCGAGTCTGCTTTTCGCTTTCGGACTTGCTATCATTTTAATTTTTCTGGTGATGGCGGCTCAGTTTGAAAGTTTCAAAGACCCGTTTGTGATCATGTTCACCGTGCCCATGGCTCTCTTCGGGGCGCTGCTGTTCATGTGGATGTTCGGGGTGACCATGAACATCTACAGCCAGATTGGCATCATCATGCTGATCGGGCTGGTAGCAAAAAACGGTATTCTGATCGTAGAGTTTGCCAATCAACGTCAGCAGGCTGGACTTACCAAGGGCCGAGCAATTGTTGAAGCCGCTGTACAACGACTGCGTCCCATCCTGATGACGAGTATTTCCACCCTACTGGGCTTATTGCCACTGATGTTTGCCAGTGGCGAAGGGGCCAACGGCCGCATCGCCATGGGTACAGCCGTCGTGGGCGGTCTGCTGATCTCCACACTGCTTACCCTGTTCGTGGTTCCGGTGATGTACATCTATCTATCCACTGACAGGGAAGCCAAAGAAAAGAAGAAAAAAGATGAAGATACAAATCATGTACAGGACAATATGTAAAATTTGCGTACTCTGCTGTTTACTTGCGCCAACCATCGTTTTCTCTCAGGAAATGATGGATTTACAGGAATGCCTCCGAACAGGACTGGAAAACAATTATGAGCTGCAGATCACCCGCAACGAAGCGCTCATCGCGGACAACAACGTTACACCGGGCAATGCCGGGTTTCTACCGGAAGTGACACTCGACGGAGGGTACAGCCTGCGCAGCAGCAACAGTGACCGGTTTCCCGCAGAAACAGGTGAAACAGAACAGATCCGCAACAGCACCACCGGCACTGCCGACGTGGGAGTAAACCTTAACTGGAGCCTGTTTGAAGGGTTTCGTGTGCAGACAAACTACCAACGCCTGAAAGAGTTGCGACGGGTAGGAGAATTGAACAGCCGCCTCGCAGTGGAAAATTTTGTCGCCAACCTCACGGCGGAGTATTACAATTACGTACAACAGCAGCTTCGAATGGGGAACCTCAGGTATGCAGTAGCGCTTTCCAGGGAACGGCTGCGCATCGTGGAGGCGCGCTATCAGGTTGGATCACTCTCCCGGCTCGACTTGCAGCAGGCAAAGGTCGATTTCAACGCCGACAGTTCTTTGCTGATTCAGCAGGTTGAAATACTGAACCGCTCACGCATCCAACTCAACGAGCTGATGGGTGTTGATGTGGAAAGACAATTTCTTGCTGAAGACACCACCATCCAGTTAAACAAATCGCTCCAAAAAGAACACCTCTTTAAGCAGACCATGGAACAAAATACGTTGCTGTTACTGAGTAAGCGCAATTTAACATTGAGTGAGCTGGAACTAAGAAATCTGAGAAGCAGGAACTATCCCTACCTGCGTCTGAACACAGGCTACGGTTTTACCCATTTCAATTACAACACCGGGAATCTCGACAGGCAACGCACCTGGGGTCCAAGTGCGGGAGTGACGCTGGGATTGACCATTTTTGACGGTTTTAACCGACGAAGGGAACAAAAAAACCAGCAAATCACAATCAGGAACCGGGAGCTGGAAGTAGAAAGAGACAGGCTCGCCATCGAGAGCGATTTCGCGAATATGTGGATGGCTTACGTGAACAATATTGAATTGACCGGGTTAGAGGTTGAGAGTCTGGAAAACGCGGAAATCAACTACGAAACTGCAATGGAGCGATACCGCATCGGTGACTTGTCCGGACTGGAGTTGCGCGAGGCACAGAATAGCCTGCTGGAAGCTGGGCAGCGGTTGCTCACAGCACAATATAATACGAAACTTTACGAAATATCATTGCTGCAAATCAGTGGAAGAATTACCGAGTTTATCCAATGATTGTGTGCGTCTGCCGGTAAAAACCCGTTACTTATTTTTTGAGATGATTGGAATGCGTTCTGCTTTCTTTTTCGTAACTTTGTTTTCGTTAAAATTTCCGACAGGATTTTTCCGATCAAAAGTAAGTCCGAACGACAAAAACATAATATATACTATGGACAAAATTCAGGAACTCACCTCCAAACTATATTCCGAAGGTGTGGAAAAAGGCAGGGAGGAGGCCGGCAAAATTATTGCGGAAGCCAAAGCCGGGAAAGAACAGATATTGAACGAGGCAAAGGCAAAAGCAAGGGAGATAATTTCTGCCGCAGAAAAAGAAGCTGCAGAATTGAAGAGCCATACCGAAGCAGAGTTGAAGCTTTATGCAACCCAATCTTCAGCAGCACTCAAAACTGAAATTACCAACCTTATAACCGATAAGCTTGCCACCATGAACGTAAAAGCGGCCATGGCCGACAAAACATTCATGCAGCAGCTAATCGTGGAGCTGGTGAAAAACTGGTCGAAGAGCGGAAAGTTAACAATCGGTGTCGACAATGCCGCTTCACTGGAGTCTTACATCGCCTCCAACGCAAAAAAGCTGCTCGATGAGGGTCTGAAAATTGAATCTGTGAACGGCATTGAAACAGGTTTCATACTATCACCCGCAGATGGTTCCTACAAAGTAAAATTCGGAGAAGCGGANNTTTCAGGATTAACATATGCTCTTCAAGAACCAATACTATTATTTTGTTGCCGGATTGCCCGATTTCTCATTTGACAGCATGAAGCTTCCTTTTTCCGTGGAGGAGTTCAGGGGGATGCTGAACGAGACATTGAAGCGGGACGACAGGAAGTTTTTGAATAAATATTTCCTGAAGTACGACAACGACAACCTGCTTAGTCTGCTGAAAGACAGGAATTCAGAGCTCAACCTCAAGGGTAGGTTCACCCGTGAGGAGATCCTCGATATGGTTTCAACAGTAAAGGAAGAACTTCCACTCAAAGATATAAAAATACCTCCCTACTTCGAAGATTATATCAAACGATGGCTGGGTGAGGAGAATCCCCACGAAGGAGGACGACTTTGGGAAGACATGCTTGCCTCACTGTATATGGACTACGGCATGGAGATAAAAAACAGCCTGATGTCACGCTGGTTTGAGCTTAACCTGAACATTGGGAATCTGCTCACAGCCGTGTATACCCGCAAGTATGGGATGGATGTGGAAAAATATATCGTGGGCAACAACAAACCGGCACGTACGATCCGTGAAAACGCCCATGCACGTGATTTTGGCCTTTCCCATGAGCTGGAATACTTCGATACGTTGCTGCGTATCTCCGAGGAACCGGACATTTACGATCGTGAGCGCAGGCTTGATAAGTTCCGCTGGGACTGGATAGAAGAGAACACTGTCTTTGATTACTTCAACATCGAATACATCTTTGCCTATCTCTGTAAGCTTCAGATCCTGGAACGCTGGGTAAATCTAAATGCAGAAGAAGGTGAACGTGTTTTCCGGGAACTGATCAACAACCTGAAAAATGAGACAAGACTGCCGGATGATTTTTGAATCCGATGCGGGTGCCCTGTAGTCGGCTTGTTATGACAAACAGCCTGATTTAAGCGATAAAATAAAAAATTATATATGTTAACAAAAGGAACAGTAAAAGGAATCATATCCAACCTCGTCATCGTGGAGGTGGATGGGCCTGTTGCTCAAAACGAGATTGCTTACATCAACCTCGACGGAACCAAACTGATGGCGGAGGTCATCAAGGTGGTGGGCAGAAATGTCAACATTCAGGTATTTGAGAGTACCCGGGGCTTGACCGTCGGTGCGGAGGTGGAATTTCAGGGGCATATGCTCGAGGTAGTCCTCGGCCCAGGCCTTCTGCAACGCAATCTCGATGGCCTGGAGAACGATCTTGACAAGATGGAAGGGGTTTTTCTGAAAAGAGGGGACTATACTTTCCCTCTCGATGAGGAGAAACTGTGGCATCTCAAGCCGCTCGCAAAAGTGGGAGATCGTGTCTCAGCAGGCTCCTGGCTGGGCGAGGTAGATGAGAACTTTCAACCCCACAAGGTCATGGTTCCCTTTGTGATGAAGGGCGACTACATCATAAAAAGCATCGTCGACGAAGGAGATTACAATATATACAAAACCATCGCCGTAGTGGCAGATAAGGAGGGCAGGGAGACTGATATCAACATGGTTCAGCGCTGGCCGGTGAAGGTGGCCATCACCGAATACAAGGAAAAATCCCGGCCTTTTAAGTTGCTGGAAACCGGCGTACGCTCCATCGACACGTTGAATCCCATCGTGGAAGGAGGTACGGGATTTATTCCGGGTGCCTTCGGTACAGGGAAGACGGTGTTACAACACGCCATCTCCAAACAGGCGGAAGCCGACATTGTAATCATCGCTGCCTGCGGTGAGCGTGCCAACGAGGTGGTTGAGATCTTTACCGAGTTCCCGGAACTGGTCGACCCGCACACCGGCCGCAAGCTGATGGAGCGGACCATCATCGTGGCCAACACCTCCAACATGCCGGTGGCCGCCCGTGAAGCATCGGTTTATACGGCGATGACCATTGGTGAGTATTACCGCTCTATGGGACTGAAAGTACTGCTGATGGCGGACTCCACATCACGCTGGGCACAAGCACTGCGTGAGATGAGCAACCGACTGGAAGAACTGCCGGGGCCCGACGCCTTCCCCATGGATCTGTCGGCAACCGTCTCCAACTTCTACGGCCGGGCAGGGCATGTAAAACTGAATAATGGTGCAGAGGGCTCTATCACCTTCATTGGTACGGTATCCCCTGCCGGAGGGAACCTCAAGGAACCGGTGACGGAAAATACCAAAAAGGTAGCCCGTTGTTTCTACGCACTGGAACAGGAACGGGCCGACAAGAAGCGCTACCCCGCCATCAATCCGATAGAATCTTACTCAAAGTATTTCGAATATCCCGAGTTTGAAAAATATATCTCGGATCATATTGCCAACGACTGGACAGAGAAGGTGAGTGAAATAAAAACCCGCCTGCTGCGCGGCAAGGAGATCGCCGAACAGATCAACATCCTGGGTGACGATGGTGTACCTGTGGAATATCATATCACCTTCTGGAAATCGGAGCTGATCGATTTCATCGTGTTGCAGCAGGATGCTTTTGATGAGGTAGATGCGGTAACCCCGATAGAGCGTCAGAGAAATATTCTTGATCTGGTTGTGGATGTATGTCGCACCGATTTCGAATTTGACAACTTCAACCAGGTGGCCCTGTTTTTTAAGGAACTGATCAACATCGGACGACAGATGAACTATGCCGCGTTTGAATCTGAAAAATTCAACCAGTATCAAACGCAATTGCGGGAACTGGTAAAACAGAATTCGGTAGTGAACAAATAAAATCAAGGTATAATGGCAAAAGCATTTCAAAAAATATACACGCAGATAACCCAGATCACCAAGGCCACCTGTTCGGTGAAGGCTACCCAGGTAGGATATGATGAACTGGCCACGGTGGAAGGTAGACTGTCACAGGTAGTAAAGATCATGGGCGATGAGGTGACACTGCAGATCTTTGAGGGCACCGAAGGTGTACCCACCAATGCCGAAGTAATATTCATGGGCAAATCGCCCTCCCTCAGGGTGGGCGATCAGCTGGCAGGTCGCTTTTTCAATGCCTATGGTGACCCCATTGACGGGGGGCCGACTCCTGAAGGAGAAGAAAGAGCCATCGGTGGTCCTTCCGTCAATCCCGTGCGTCGCATGCAACCTTCGGAGCTTATCGCCACCGGCATCGCGGGCATCGACCTGAACAATACGCTGGTATCAGGCCAGAAGATTCCTTTCTTTGCCGACCCCGACCAACCCTTCAACCAGGTGATGGCGACNNTCATTTATGAACACCACCGAGGATCCGGCAGTGGAACGACTGCTGGTGCCTGACATGGCGCTGACGGCGGCAGAATATTTCGCGGTAGACAAAAACGAGAAGGTGCTGGTACTGCTCACCGACATGTCTTCCTATGCCGACGCACTCTCCATCGTGTCGAACCGCATGGATCAGATTCCCTCGAAGGACTCCATGCCTGGATCGCTCTACTCCGACCTGGCCAAGATTTATGAGAAGGCAGCCCAATTCCCGTCGGGCGGCTCCATCACCATCCTGGCGGTAACCACTCTCTCCGGCGGCGACATCACCCATGCCGTACCCGACAATACAGGTTATATTACCGAAGGACAGCTCTTTTTGCGCCTCGACAGTGATGTAAGCAAGGTAGTCGTGGATCCTTTCCGTTCATTATCCCGACTGAAACAGCTGGTGCAGGGTAAGAAAACGCGCGAAGATCATCCCCAGGTGATGAACGCCGCCGTACGCCTCTATGCCGATGCTGCCAACGCAAAAACCAAGCAGGAGAACGGGTTCGATCTGACGGACTACGACCAGCGGACGCTTTCGTTTGCAAAAGATTATTCAAAACAACTGATGGCCATCGACGTCAACCTGAACACCGTGGAGATGCTTGATAAAACATGGGAGTTGCTGTCGGCGCATTTCAAGCCCACCGAGGTAAATATGAAACAGGAGTTGGTGGATAAGTACTGGAAATAGCTCATGGCGATCAAATTTCAATATAACAAAACTTCCCGCCAGCAGTTGGAAAAACAGCTTGGTGTACGTGAGCGGGCGCTTCCTACGTTGCAGAACAAGGAGACCGCATTACGCATGGAGGTCAGGAAAGCCAAAGAAGAAATAGAATCCCTGGAAAAAGAACTCGAGGCACAGGTACGTTCTTACGACAAGATGATGGGAATGTGGATGGAGTTCGACCCCACGCTGATCAGCGTGAAAGATGTACGTCTCTCCAGGAAAAAAATTGCCGGCGTGGTGATTCCGGTGCTTGAAGGGGTAGAATTCGAACTGAAACCATTCAGCCTGTTTAACCGCCCAAAATGGTTCCTCGACGGGGTAAAAACACTGGAAGGACTTGCCGAGACGGGCATACGCCGCGATTTTCATCTCATACGCCTCAACCGCATTGAGCATGCCCGCAAGAAGACCACCCAGAAAGTGAATCTTTTCGAGAAAGTACAAATACCGGGTTATCAGGAGGCCATTCTTAAAATAAAGCGATACCTCGAAGACGAGGAAAACCTCTCCAAATCCTCACAAAAGATCATGCGCACCCATCAGGAACAACGAAGAAAGGAGGAAGACGGCATA
This sequence comes from Proteiniphilum sp. UBA4084, assembly GCA_002383605.1. GTDB lineage: Bacteria > Bacteroidota > Bacteroidia > Bacteroidales > Dysgonomonadaceae > Proteiniphilum. The sequence continues at coordinate 14,650 of DFYK01000079.1, forward strand.
TGATAGCAAAAATGAAAAAGTTCACTTTTCTGGCTTTTCACAAGGAATATGACCGGTTTCTTCATGACCTGCGTAACCTGGGAATGATTCATGTGGTGGAACAGAACCGCACCGAGGCCGATGAAGAGAGTCTGCAACAGTTTGTGACCGAAGCAAAGAAACTTGGTGAGACAATCAAGACACTGAAGAAAAACAGGGATAAAAAGACAACTATCGCATCCAATGAGCCCAATGTTGTACTTGGGAAGAAGATTCCCGCGACGATTGAAACAATAGCGCAGAGAAAATCCTCACTGAACCAACAGCTACAGGTCGCTGTAAAAGAGCGGGAAGCGCTGAGGCCCTGGGGTGACTTCGATCCGGAAAATATTCATCGCCTCCGGCGAGCCGGTTATCAGGTGCACTTCTTCATCTCGCCCGATAACAAATACAATACGGAATGGGAAACAATACACGATGCAGTGGTCCTGAAAAATGAATCGTCGAAAACCTATTTTATGACGATCAACCACACAGGACAGATGTCCGACCTGCTGGATCTGGAAGAGATCAGGTTACCCGATGTGTCACTCTCGGCACTCGACAAACTCATCCTTTCCCTCCGGGAGAAAATAGATGCAGAGGACGAAGCACTGCGAAAGCTTTCTGACCATCTGCCTTCCGTGGAGGCAGCCCTGAACGAACTGGAGGCACGGATGACCTACCAGAAAGTGTCGCAGAGCGCCACCCCGTTGGCTGATGCGAAACTGATGCTCCTGCAGGGGTGGGCTCCCGCGGAGAAAACGCCCGAGATTGTCTCCTACATGGAATCGAAAGATGCCTGGTTCGAGGTATCCGACCCGATGCCGGATGATAATGTACCCATTCAGCTTCGAAACAACGGCTTCTTCCGCATTTTCGAGCCCATAGCCGAGTTGTATATGTTACCGAAATACAATGAGATAGATCTCACACCATACTTTGCACCCTTTTACATGCTGTTCTTCGGCCTGTCGCTGGGTGACATAGGTTATGGCCTCTTCCTCTTCACCGTGGCGACGCTTGTCAAGCTTCTTCAGAAAAGAAAGCTGTCGACGGGCATGAAGACCATCCTGTCACTGGTGCAGGTGCTGGGCGCCTCCACCATGGTGGCCGGACTGCTGACAGGAGGATTCTTCGGCTTTGCCATTTACGACCTGGATAACCCTGTCTCACAGGCACTGAAGGAGAAAGCATACTTCAACAACAATCAGATGTTCATGCTGTCACTCGTGCTGGGAGTCATACAGATACTTTTCGGTATGTGCCTGAAGGTAGCCAACCGCATCAAACAGTTCGGACTGATTCATGCCTTGTCTACCATCGGATGGATTGTTTTACTGAGCAGTGTCATCTTTGCCTACCTGTTTCCGGCCCTGATGCCGATGGGAGGTACACTGCACCTTGTGGTGTTGGGTCTTGCGGCCATACTCATCTATTTCTTCAACTCGCCGGGTAAGAATCCGGCAGTAAATCTGGGCCTCGGGCTGTGGGACACCTACAACATGGCCACAGGATTACTGGGAGACGTCTTGTCTTATGTGCGGTTGTTCGCACTCGGACTCTCGGGTGGCATCCTGGCCAGTGTCTTCAACAGTCTGGCCGTGGGGATGAGTCCCGACAATGCCATCGTCGGACCCATTGTGGCCATTCTGATCTTTCTGATTGGCCATGCCATCAACATCTTCATGAATGTGCTGGGCGCCATCGTGCATCCGGTGCGACTTACCTTCGTGGAATTTTATAAGAACGCCGAGTTTACCGGAGGCGGAAAGAAATACACTCCTTTCGGAGAATCAAATGAATAGAACAATCAAACAATAAATTTAAATAGTGAATAAATGGAAACAAATTTGTTAATTGCCTATATAGGCATCGCGATTATGATCACGCTCGCTGGCATTGGAAGCGCCTACGGGGTTACCATTGTGGGAAATGCTGCCATTGGTGCGGCGAAGAAGGTAGACGGGAAATTCGGTAACTTTCTGGTATTGACAGCGCTACCGGGAACACAGGGTTTGTATGGTTTCGCCGGCTATTTTATGTTTCAGAATATTTTCAATATCCTGACGCCCGAGATCACATTCTTTCAGGCCATGGCCACGCTGGCTGCCGGTCTGTCACTGGGTTTCGTAGGGTTGCTATCGTCCATTCGTCAGGGACAGGTCTGTGCCAGCGGGGTGGTTTCCATTGGTCAGGGACATGACGCCTTCAGCAACACGCTAATCCTCGCCGTATTCCCCGAACTTTACGCCATCGTGGCACTTGCCGCAGCATTCCTTATGGGTTCTGCCGTGGCATAATAACACGGTCTATTCCGATATCTTTTACAGATGCCGGATCATCTACCGGCTCAATATGTGTGGAGACAGTTACCGGCTCATCAAAGAGTCCGATAATTGTCTCTTCCACGTCATCAGCCCAATCGTGTCCCTGCTTCACGCTCCATTCTCCCGGCACGAGCAGGTGCATTGAAATAAATTTACGCTGTCCCGCCACGCGGGTCAGCAGGGAGTGGTATTCAATCTCATTTACTTTCAGCGAATCGAGGTAATGGGTCACTTTCTCCAGATCCTCTGCCGGGATGGTCGCATCCATCAGGCCGCTGGCTGAACGGCTGATCAGCTTATATCCGGTATAGATGATGTTAAGGGCAACCAATATCGCGATAATGGGGTCGAGAATAAGCCATCCGGTAAACTTCACCATCATGATCCCGGCGATCACCCCCACGGAGGTCCACACATCCGTCATCAGATGTCGGCCGTCGGCCTCCAGCACCAGTGATTTTCTTTTTTTCCCATTCATTATCAGGGTGAGCCCCACCACCAGATTTACAACCGACGCCAGAAGCGAGAACAACAACCCCGTGTTGATATTCTCAAGGGGTGCAGGTTCCAGAATACGGGGTATGGCAGTACGGATGATGCTGAATGCTGCAATCAGGATGAGTGCCCCCTCGGTGGCACTGGAGAAGTATTCCGCTTTGCTATGCCCATACACATGGCCATCGTCTGCAGGTTTTTGAGAGATCCGGAGCATGATCAACGCAAAAAGGGCAGCAAACAGGTTTACGATAGACTCTAACGCATCCGACAGGAATCCCATCGATCCGGTCACCTGATAGGCGTAAAATTTCAGCGAGATGGTAACTATTGCAGCGGCAATAGAGAGATACAAAAACTTAGCGAGAGACGTCTGTTTCATTGCAGCAGATATTGATATGACTTACAAAAATAGTCATAATTTTCAGGAATCTCACAATTGAATATCCCGACATTTGAGAAAGCGCTACAATGCAGGTTGGTCTTTATTTTTATCATCCTGCGCTTGGAAATAGCTCGTTTTTCATGTACTTTTGTGTTTTGAATTAAGCCCTTGCAGTGAAAATGAAGGGGACGAGCAATATTCCGAAGACCTACTTCGGGAATTTAAACCAACAAGCGTATAAAAACAGATGTTTGAAAATTTAAGTGAGAGACTGGAGAGGTCGTTTAAGATACTGAAGGGCCAGGGTAAGATCACCGAGATCAACGTGGCTGAGACATTGAAAGAGGTTCGTCGTGCCCTGCTCGACGCTGACGTTAACTATAAAACCGCCCGGGAATTTACCGAGACCGTCAAGCAAAAGGCACTGGGACAAGATGTTCTCAATGCCGTGAAGCCGGAACAGCTGATGGTGAAGATCGTGCACGACGAACTGGCCACGCTGATGGGTGGCACCGCCATAGACATCAACATAAAGGGAACACCGGCGGTCATCCTGATGTCGGGTCTTCAGGGATCAGGTAAAACCACCTTTTCGGGCAAGCTGGCCCATATGCTCAAGACCAAACGGGGTAAAAACCCGTTGTTGGTGGCGGGCGACATTTACCGTCCTGCAGCCATCGAACAGCTCAAAATACTGGGCGAGCAAATCGGGGTATCGGTATACGCGGAAGAAGAGAACAAGAACCCGGTAAAGATAGCACAAAATGCCATCCAGCATGCCCGACAGCATGGGAAAGACTTGGTAATCATTGACACCGCCGGTCGTCTGGCCATCGACGAGCAGATGATGAACGAGATCGAATCGATCAAGAAGGCAGTCAACCCGCAGGAAATCCTCTTCGTGGTGGATGCGATGACCGGTCAGGATGCCGTCAATACTGCCAAGGAGTTCAACCAGCGACTCGATTTCAACGGAGTGGTACTCACCAAGCTCGACGGTGACACCCGCGGTGGTGCAGCCCTCTCCATCCGATCGGTGGTCGATAAGCCCATCAAGTTTGTCGGTACCGGCGAGAAGCTGGATGCCATCGATGTGTTCCATCCGGAACGTATGGCCGACCGTATCCTCGGGATGGGCGACATTGTCTCCCTGGTTGAGAAAGCACAGGAACAATACGACGAGGAAGAAGCACGCCGTCTGCAGAAAAAAATAGCGAAAAACCAATTCGACTTCAACGACTTCATTGCCCAGATACAGCAAATCAAGAAGATGGGCAACCTGAAGGATCTGGCCTCCATGATTCCCGGGGTAGGCAAACAGATCAAGGATCTCGATATCGACGACGATGCGTTCAAGGGTATTGAAGCAATCATACACTCCATGACTCCCTCGGAACGTAGCAATCCCGAGATACTAAACGGGAGCCGCCGTGCCCGCATCGCCAAAGGAAGCGGCACCAACGTGCAAGAGGTAAACAAACTGATCAAGCAGTTCGACGAAACCCGCAAGATGATGCGTATGATGACATCGGGTGGTGGCAAACAGGCAATGCGAAACCTTAAAAGACAATAATTTCCGAACCGCTGTCACTGCCAAGCTTCCACTACCGAAGCTGATCGCTGATAGCTGAACGCTGAACGCTGATAGCTAAAAAAAACATGAAACTAATTGATGGAAAGGCGATAGCCGCACAAATAAAACAGGAGATAGCCCTGGAAGTGACACAAATAAAAGCTGCCGGAGGCAAGACACCCCACCTGGCAGCCGTATTGGTAGGCCATGACGGGGGCAGCGAAACCTATGTAGCCAATAAGGTACGTTCCTGCGAGGAGGTAGGATTCAAGTCGACCCTCATCCGGTATGAGGAGGATGTGACCGAAGCGGAGCTGCTCGCCTGTGTTGACCGTCTGAATAAAGATGCCGACATCGACGGGTTTATCGTTCAGCTACCTCTGCCCAAACATATCTCCGAAGATAAAATTACCGAAGCCATCGACTACCGCAAAGATGTGGACGGCTTTCATCCGGTGAACGTGGGGCGCATGTCTCTTGGGATGCCCTGCTTCCTTTCGGCCACGCCGGCCGGTATTGTGGAGCTGCTAAAACGATATGAGATAGAGACACGGGGAAAACATTGTGTGGTACTGGGACGCAGCAACATTGTCGGCAAGCCGGTATCGATGCTGATGATGCAAAAGGGATATCCGGGCGACTGCACCGTCACCGTCTGTCACAGTCGAACGAAAAATATCAGGGATATCTGCCTGCAGGCCGACATCATCATTGCTGCGCTGGGTGTACCCGAATTCCTGAAAGGAGATATGGTGAAAGAAGGAGCCGTAGTGATTGACGTGGGCACTACCCGTGTTCCAAACAGCAACACCAAGTCGGGATTCAAGCTCACGGGCGATGTGAAATTCGACGAGGTAGCTCCCAAATGTGCCTATATTACGCCGGTTCCGGGCGGTGTGGGTCCGATGACCATTGTGTCTCTGCTCAGGAATACCCTGCTGGCAGGCAAAAAGGCCATTTATTCCTGAAAAAAATTTCATCACCGGCCAAAATTTCACGATCGATGGGGGCATGACAAAAAAGATGATCTACGTATAACGAAAACCGATCAATTGCGGCTCACTTTGATCAGCAAGACGCCCACTACCGTCCAGAAGATTTCCCGGATGCGCTTGCACAGACTCACAAACACTGCAAAAGAGAGGGGTAACGACAATATTCCATAGGCCATCATCATCCCTCCCTCGCGTGAACCCATCTGCATTGGCATAAAAAACAGCAGATTTCCGATAAGTGACTGTATGGATTCAATCAGTACGCTTTTTCCGAATGAAATCGGCCAACCAATTGCCTGCATCATCAACAGAACTTCCACACAGATTAAAAAACGGGAAAACAGCTCCAACAAGAGGGAAACTATAAAATCCTTTTTCCGGTTCCGGTACAAGTCGGCAATCAGATAATCCATCTGATCAATCTTTTCCTGGTTTTGCAGCCGGTAAGCCCTGATCCTCTTTCCTACGAAAGGTAGCCTGCTGCACAGTATCAAAGCCCTGTCTACTCCTCCACGCGTATAAATACGATAAGCCCAGAGAAGCAACAGGAAAGAAGTGGCGCTGGAGAAAATCATTCCCAGTTCAATCGTATCGGAAAGAACCGGTACCAGAAAAAGCAGCAACGGAATAGAAACCATCCAAAAGATAAAATGGGAGACAAAATGCATCATGGTGGCCAGCAGGACGGAAGAGGTAGCCTTCTGGATACCCAGTGTGGGTTGCAGTTCGATGATCTTATAGGGTTCTCCACCCATCAGTCCGAATGGGGTAATATAATTGATGGCAAAGCCACTGATTATCAGTTTTAAAAGCCTAAAAAAACCCACATTTTTCGCTTCCGGGCTTCCATCCTGAATGATAAGATTACAGGAGATTGTATTCAGGAGATAGACTATACCCCAAAGGCCGATGATGGGTACAAACCACCAGCCTGTTTCTCTGATATCGCGCCAGATGCTGTCGATACCAATTTTATAGATCATTATTCCCAGGGCAAGCAGCCCGAGAAGAAAGAATATATTTTGTGCGACCTTTGCTTTTTTTGCCATATCGGGCAGCCTCTTCACATGTGTTACTGGAATATTACTTCCTGAAAGGCGGTTTCACGACCTGCGCTTTCAGATTTTTGTTGCGTATCCGGATGTAGATATCGGTTTCTGTTTTTGCATATTCCGGTTTCACGTATCCCATACCGATGCCACTCTTCAGTACCGGCGAGATGGTGCCCGACGTAACCTGGCCAATCTCCTCACCGGCAGCATTCAGAATGTCATAGCCATGACGAGGAATTCCTTTCTCCAGCAGCTCAAAACAACATAATTTGCGGGATACCCCTTCGGCCTTCTCCCTTTCCAGTACTTCCCTGCCGACGAAAGGTTTGTTTTCTGCGAACTTGGTAATCCATCCCAAACCAGCCTGTAATGGGGATGTAGTATCGTCCAGGTCGTTCCCGTAAAGGCAGAAGCCCATCTCCAGGCGCAGCGTGTCGCGTGCACCCAGACCAATGGGTTTCAAGCCGTATGCTGCACCGGTTTCAAAGAGGGCATCCCAAATTTTGCGACCCTGTTCAGGATAAAAATAGAGTTCAAAGCCGCCAGCACCGGTATAACCCGTGTTGGAGATAATCACATTCTCCACACCGGCAAAGGAGCCTGTAGTAAATGCATAATAAGGAATGGTGGAGAGATCGACCGGCGTCATTTTTTGCAGCAATTCCGTTGCCTTTGGCCCCTGTACTGCCAGTTGCGCCATCCAACCGGAAGCATTCTCCAGTCCGGCTCCCATGGTGTTGTGCTGCAGGCACCAGTTCCAATCCTTTTCTATGTTGGCTGCATTCACGACTAGGAGATATTTATCCGGCTCAAACTGATAGACAATAAAATCATCCACAATGCCTCCCTGCTCATTCACAAAACAGCTGTACTGCGCTTTTCCCGGCTGCAGTTTGGAAGCATCGTTGCTGCACACCCTTTGCAAAAACTCCAGCGCTTTGGGTCCCTTGACCCAAAACTCACCCATATGAGACACATCAAACACCCCCACGCCATTCACCACGGTGAGGTGTTCATCAATGATGCCGGAATATTCAACGGGCATGTTGTATCCGGCAAATTCGTGCATTTTGGCTCCAAGAGCAATGTGCAAATCGGTAAACGGGGTCTGTTTCATATTTTTTTAAGCTATCAGCAGTCAGCTTTTTAGCGATCAGGAATCAGCTATCAGCTGTCAGTTTTTTTAGTATAATATTATTTATTTCAGCGGTTTGTATTTTAGCTGTCAGCGTTCAGCTATCAGATATCAGTTTTTTTCGGAGCAAACATTACACCGACAGCGGTTTAGAGTTAGTTTTTGGGAGAAGCACTATTATTCGCCACAAGCTCGGCGATTTTCACAATTACTTCCGATGCCTTCTCCAGTGACGGAACGGGAAGGAATTCGTATCTGCCGTGAAAATTCATGCCGCCCGCAAAGATGTTGGGACAGGGTAATCCCATAAACGAGAGACGGGCTCCATCGGTACCTCCCCGGATTGGTCTGATGTGGGGTTTCACACCCACCTCCTCCATGGCACGGGAAGCATAGTCGATTACATGCATCGCAGGCTCCACCTTCTCACGCATATTGTAATACTGATCCTTCAGTTCCAGCTTCAGACGATTGCCGTACTTTTCATTCAACGTCTCCACGGAATTTACCATCAGATGCTTCCGTTCTTCGAACTTTTCCCTGTCGTGGTCACGGACGATGAAAGAAAGCTTTGCTTCATCTACAGTACCGTTCAGTGAAATCAGATGAAAAAACCCTTCATACCCTTCCGTCGTTTCAGGTCGCTCCCTTTCGGGCAGCAAGGCAATCAATTCATTGGCCACATGCAGGGCGTTAATCATCTTATCTTTTGCATACCCCGGATGTACATTGCGGCCCTGTATTTCAATCTTTGCAGAAGCCGCGTTGAAGTTTTCGTACTCCAGCTCACCCACCTCACTGCCATCCATGGTGTATGCCCAGGCAGCGCCGAATTTAGCCACATCAAATTTGTCGGCACCACGTCCGATTTCTTCATCCGGCGTAAATCCTATCCTTATCTTGCCGTGTTCTATTTCGGGATGATCCAGCAGATATTGCATGGCAGTCATTATTTCCGCTATTCCCGCTTTATCGTCGGCCCCCAGTAATGTGGTTCCATCGGTCACAATAATATCCTCTCCCACATGATGGAGCAACTCCGGGAAATCAGCGGGCGACATGATTATCTTTTTTGCTTCGTTCAACAGGATATCTTTTCCGTCGTAATTTTTTACAATCCGCGGGTTCACGTTCTCCCCACTCATATCGGGACTGGTATCAAAGTGCGCGATAAAGCCGATGACCGGAATATTTTTCGGGGTATTGGCAGGAAGGGTGGCCATCAGGTAACAATTGTTATCGAGGCTCACGTCGCTTAGGCCCATCTCCACTGCTTCCTGCTCAACCTCTTTGGCCAGATTGAACTGTCGTTGAGTGCTGGGCGTCTGTGTGCTGTTTTCGTCTGATTGTGTATCGATACGTGCATATTTGATAAATCGATCTACGATATCCATGATGGTTTGCTATTTGGGTTGGATTTTTTTTGCGATTAAGCGATTATACCTATGCAAAGATAGACAAAATGGCGTGAATAGAAAAAATCAATTTCACCATTTTGTAAGAAGAAATATTTATTGTACTTTTGTGGCTGGGTAAGTCCTATACGGCCAGCTCCCATTGAATCCCCCAGGTCTTGACCGAAGCAAGGGTATTTGGTTGTAGCGGCGCGATATAGTAAGCTTACCCACTTTTTTTGACATAACGAACCCCTTCGGCCTACGGCGACAGAAGGGGTTTCGTCATTTAAGGACGCTGATCGCGTTTGTCCTTGTTGTTCATTCAGGGGAATTAAGCAATTTTCGGAAACAGTTTTGCGTCCAGGGAGTATTTACCGGCGCCAATCAGGATGGATGCGGCAAAAACGATCAACAGATCCATTGCATGACCGAAAATCATAAAATTGTCTCCAGCCAACACATGGGTGAGCAGTGCCACCGTCATGTTTCCGGCAAGCAGCAGGGCGGCGGGACGGAAAAATAATCCCAGCGCAAACAACAGGCCTCCGACAGATTCTACAAATGCAGCAAGGAAGCCCCAGAAAGCGGGAGCAAAATCAATTCCGAAATTCGACATGGTACCTCCGATCATTGTCCATGTCTCTGCACCGCCTGTTATCTTGGGATAACCATGTAAAAAGATGGAAATACCGATCCCTACTCTTAAAATAAGCCATCCCGCTTGCAATAAATTGTTCTTTTGTTTCATACGAATATTATTAATTTTATTATACAAAGCCCTGTTTACCGGGGTCCTGCGCTCTCAGAAATTGAAAATCATTAAAATGAATGCTAAACTTTATGTAATAAACCACAAATCGGTATGATTTGTTTATTTTTGCAACATAAATAATATCGATATGTCAACATATGCTCCTTTTGCCAAACCGATGTACGTGATGCTGAAGCCGGTAGGATCGAAGTGCAATCTCGATTGCGATTATTGTTACTACCTGGAAAAATCGGGTCTTTATCCGGACAAGCAACCGGTAATGAGCGAAGAACTGCTGGAACGCTTCATTCAACAATATATTGAATCTCAAACCCAACCACAGGTGATGTTCACCTGGCATGGAGGTGAAACGCTGATGCGGCCGCTATCCTTCTACAGGAAAGCGGTTGAGTTGCAGAAAAAACATGCACGCGGGCGACAAATAGACAACTCCATCCAGACAAACGGCACGTTGCTCAACGACGACTGGTGTAAATTCTTCAAAGAGAATAACTTTCTCGTGGGTATTTCCATTGACGGGCCACAGGAATTTCACGATGAATACCGACGCGACAAGATGGGCCGTCCCTCTTTTCGCCGGGTGATGAAGGGGATTGAGTTGCTGAAAAAACATGGTGTGGAGTTCAACTGCATGGCAGTGGTGAACGACTACAATGTGGATTACCCGCTGGAGTTTTATCGCTTCTTTAAAGAAATCGGATGCCAGTATGTCCAGTTCACTCCCATTGTGGAGCGACTACGAAAAAATAAATCATCGTTAAAACTGGCCACGGCAAAGGAGGAGGATCACGAAGCTGAGCTTGCGCCATTCACCGTACCGGCAGAAAAATGGGGAAAGTTTCTGTGTGCTGTTTTCGACGAATGGATCAAAGAAGATGTGGGTAAGATGTTTATACAGATATTCGACTCCACGCTGGCCAACTGGGTGGGAGAACAGCCGGGTGTCTGCACCATGGCTAAAACCTGCGGCCATGCTGGGGTAATGGAATTTAACGGTGATGTCTACTCCTGCGATCATTTTGTTTTTCCCGAATATCGTCTTGGGAATATTTACAGCAAAACACTCACCTCGATGATGTATTCAGAGGAACAGATGACATTCGGTAATGATAAGTTTGATAAATTGCCGCAACAATGCCGCGAATGCGATGTACTGTTTGCCTGCTATGGTGAATGCCCCAAAAACAGGTTTATCAAAGACAAGTATGGTAATAAAGGATTAAATTATCTTTGCAAGGGATATTACCGGTTCTTTCATCATGTTGCCCCTTATATGGATTTCATGAAACAGGAGCTGATGGCCCGTCGTCCACCTGCCAACGTGATGACGTGGGTAAGGCAGGGAAACCCGAAATAAAATCAATAAAAAAACCGGAACCATAAAGGCTCCGGTTTTTTATTTGATTAAAAAAGCTTTTTTTCAAATCAATTTCCCCCTTGGCGGGCAGAATAACTGATTTTGAGTGCATAAGCTTGTCTTAAAGCCTGCTTTACATCGGTAATGTATTGCATTCTGGTTTCTTCGTCTGCTTTGATGGAAACGGTCATCAGCGGCTGGTCGGCCTCATTCATACTGGCCTTTTCCTGGGCGATATAATCCTGGATTTCTGATACCTGTGCAAATCGATCATTTAATTGCATCTGTGTTCCCGTACCCAATCGGGTATCCATGGGAGCACCGATGTTGATGTAGGTTACCAGAGACTTTTTCTCCAGCTTCTGTACTTCCGATGCTGTAGGCAGCTTCATTCTTACCATCAATGTTTCAGAACGCATGGTCGTGGTAACCATAAAGAAAAACAGGATAGCGAAAACGATATCGGGCATAGAAGAGGAATTTAATGCAGGCATCTCTTTTTTACCGCTTTTATTAAATTTTCCCATAACTATTGTCCTCCATAATTTTTTGGTTCGGCCTCTGAAATACGCTGTGGGAACAGGTTATTGATTTGCCCTTGCTGATCTTCCGTTAAATCTTCATACGAAGTATTGAAATATTTGCGGGAACCTTCCTCTCTCAGTTCATTGTATGCTCTTACCACTTCATTCTGTACAGCTATGTAAGCCTTGTAGCTGGTCGTGGCATCATTCTGGATGGATATCACATGTTGTGCGGTTACGGGAACCGTGCCGATGGGAGCTCCGAAATCTTCCTCAGACAGCTCGGGAAGAAGTGCGCTGTTCTGCGTATTGAGTACAAATTCCTTCACCACATCTTTTAATGCTACTTTACCACCGTCGCCACGCAGTTCAGCCTCATTTGCATATAATTGAGTTCCTTGCTGGTTTTGCACCAATGTTTCATTCTGAGCGTTGACCAACACTACCAAGAGGTTCCTGCGCTGTACATCCACAGTAGTTTGTTCTTCGGTCTGTGGTGGTGGCGGAAGACGACGTGCAAGTCCTGAATCAACATCCATGTTCGATACTAACAAGAAGAAGGTCAGCAACAGGAAAGAAATGTCGGCCATTGAACTGGCGTTAAGAGCCGGAACTTTTCTAATTGTTTTTGCCATAAAATAAACCTTTCTTTAATTTGATCTTTGATTAAGCCAATCAACTTTTTCTTTTAAATAAAGGCAATATCACGATTGCAAGAAAAGTTATGATAAGCATGATGTACGCACTGAAAAGCCACATATCGGTCAATTTCAGCGTGGAAGAATTATTATCAGCGCCGTCATATCCCGGGATGTTCAGCAATGACCCGTCACCGATCAAAAAAGTAATGATCAGCATGGCAGCCATGGCCAAAAGCACGAGAAAGCCACTTAACGCTTTTTTGGGAGACTCCTTTAACTTCTTGAGAAAATCTAAAACAGAAAATGCGAGAAGTACAACTATTGTAATGACAAGCAATGCATAGCCCCAAAATAAAACAATGTCTGTAAATTTTGGCTGACTCATATCGGCAATTAACTTCTCCTGTGCCGAAGCTTCGCCTCCCAGATAGAATAACGCCATCACAAAGATAGATATGATGACACCTATCAGAAGCGTTATTTTGGAAGTTCTGTGTATTTTAGTTACGGCCATAATGATTACAGGTTTTTGTATTTAACGTTATATTTGATCACCTGATCCAGGAAAATGATGGATGCATCTTCCATTTTATTCAGGATACCTTCCATTTTGCTAAGGATATAATTGTAGATAACCTGGAGTATCAGGGCGACGATCAAACCACCTACGGTCGTGATCAGGGCCACCTTCATACCACCGGCAACGATTGTCGGGCTCATGTCTCCTGCTCTCTGGATATCGTCGAACGCCTGCACCATACCGACTACTGTTCCCAAGAAACCGAGCGACGGAGCAATCGCGATAAACAGTGTGATCCAGGAAAGATTTCTCTCCAGTAAACCCGACTGTACGCCACCATAAGATACAATGGAGCGTTCCACTACATCGGGTCCCTGATCCAGGCGCAGTAATCCCTGATATACAATAGAAGCAACCGGACCTCTTGTGTCTCGTGCGAGATCTTTTGCGGCTTCCACATCGCCTCTGTCAAGTGCATCGCCAATTTTACCGAGGAAAGCATCCGGATCCACGTCAGCCAAACTCAGGTAGATGATTCTTTCCAGACAAAAAGCAAGTCCAAGGATCAAACAGATGGCAATGAGGCTCATGAAACCTGCACCACCTTCAATAAACTTCACCTTCAAAGCCTGATGAAAACCACCGCTTGAAGTTTCCTGCACAGCTGCAGGAGCAGTCTCAACAGGAGTTGCAGCTACTTGTTCTGTTTGTTCTTGCGGAGGGGTGGTGTCTTGTGCTAGAAGGACCGATGACAATCCCACGGACATCATTCCGAAGATTGCTAAAATTGCAAATAACTTTTTCATTGTGTGTTCAATTTTTTTTGATTAATGATCTTTGATTTTGTTGTATAAATAATTGATTTTTGTTGTTGGTTTAAATGAAATATGACTAATCTACGCTATTCTTTTATGCGGAGAGAGCGGGATTCGAACCCGNNCGATACACTTTTGGCGTATACACGCTTTCCAGGCGTGCCTCTTCAACCACTCGAGCATCTCTCCAGGGGAGATTCCCGTTAAAACGGGCGCAAATTACAAAAAAAAAATCATTTGCCTTCTATCTGGGGAGCAAAAATACTGAATTTATCGATTATATACACCCTCTATGACCAAATATTTTATTAAAATTATTATTAATGGTTGCCGAAACCAAATAAATCTCTGGCATTGTTGCTGGTTATGGCGGCAGCTTCCTCCCCACCGATTCCCCAAACCTCAGCTAATTTTACCACAACAAAGGACAAATAAGCCGATTCATTTCTTTTTCCCCGGTGTGGCACGGGAGCAAGGTAAGGAGCATCGGTTTCCAGTATGACCCTGTCGCGTGGACAGTTTCTGATGGTCTCCGCCAATCCTGAATTTTTGAAAGTGATGACGCCGTTGATGCCAACGCGAAAATTCCGTAACTGTAGGATGGCTTCCAGCTCATCTTTAACGCCTCCGAAACTATGAAACACGCCGCTCAGTTTCTCTTCACCTACTCGTCTGATGCTATCAATCACCTCTTTCCCTGCATTCCGGAAATGAACAGATACCGGGAGATTTTTCTCAACGCTCCAGCTGAGCTGTTCTTCAAATGCCTCAATCTGTGCTTTTTGCAATGAGGTATCCCAATAGAGGTCTATCCCGATTTCACCGACAGCCCTATAATCACCCTGGCAGAAGGTTTCATAAATCGGTATAAGTTGTTGCTTCCAATCTGCTCTTACACTGGTTGGATGCAATCCCATCATGGGTAAGAAAAAATCGGAATACCGCTCCGTAACCGATCTGAGATCGGTCAGGGTTGTTTCATCGATGTTGGGCAGCAAGACTTTCTCTATTCCGGTCTCTTTTGCACGCCGGACCACTTGGTCCAGATCATCCTGAAACTCTTTTGTATATAAATGAGCGTGTGTGTCGATCAACTTCATCAGACGCGTTCTCCTTTTCGATAATAATAAACTATGCCATACTGACGGTTTCTATCCAGGCGTTGATCTGTGGTGAGGTCGGTTTTGTCCTGTTCCACCTCTTCCCAGATTTCCAGAATCAATTGATCTACCTTTTCCCTGTATGCGGCCACTTCATCGTGTATGCGCACGGTGGCCTTCTGATGGAGCTTTTGTATTTGATATCCTTCCCGAAAGAGGGTATACATTACATTTACTTTTGCGATGGAGGGGTTGTAGATGGGTGCGGTTCCGCGTGAAACACGGGCATTTTCTCCATCGATAATTTTCCGGCCCCATTCCAGCAGTTGATCATTGGAAGTGAGATCCGGAACAATCATGTTGCTCTCTTCCAGCCCATAGAGTGAAAGATGTTCCTCTTTGATTTCTGTCCGCTGAATACACATATACAAGACCTGCACGAAATGGGAAAGATACATGCGTGCGTTTTTCACTTTTACAATAAATAATTTGTTGGCCTGTACCTGGGTATTGTACATTAGCTGGTACTTGCTGCAGAGACGCTCGAACTGTATCAGCGCACTTTTCGCTTCCGAGATCAGATGGGACGAAACCGCCAACTCCTTGAAATCGGTGTCGGCAGCTTTTTCAACTGCCATTTTCAAAGCCTTAATCCGGGCACTGTCTGTATTTGGTAAGCGACGATAGGGCATCTGTTAATTACATGACTTACTTTTCTCTGTACATCAGATTTTCCGCCAGTTCGATCAGTTCTTTTTTCCGATCTTCCGATACACTGACCGACGAGAGACAATCCAAAGACGCAAGGTAATACTTTTCTATGAGATTGCCGGTGATGAGCTTCAAATTTAATTCATCGTAAATATTTTTAACAAACCGGATTTTCTCTTCCGGGTCAAAATCAGATACCGAAAGCCACTGCTCCAGGGACGCTCGTTGTGATTTCTCTGAATTCTTCAGTGCTTTAATCAGCAGGAATGTTTTTTTGTTGCAAAGAATGTCGCCCCCGATCTTTTTCCCAAACGTACGGGGATCACCATAAACATCGAGCAGGTCATCTTTTAGTTGAAAAGCAAGACCGAGGTTTATGCCGTATTCATACAGATATTGGGCGTCTCGCGAAAAAGCTCCCGCGATGATTGCCCCTATTTTTAAGGCGCAGCCTATCAGCACCGCCGTTTTCAGACGGATCATCTCCAGATATTCCTTTTCCGACACGTCTGTTCGTTTCTCGAAGTCCATGTCATGCTGTTGTCCCTGACAAATCTGTATGGCAGCAGCGGAAAAAGTATCGAGTATTTCGGGTAGCAAATCAACAGGTACTTTGGCAATATAGCGATAAGCTTCGATGACCATGGCATCTCCCGAAAGTATGGCACTGTTTGCATCCCATTTTTTATGAACTGTGGGATATCCCCGCCGCATATCCGCCTTATCCATCAGATCGTCGTGCAACAACGAGAAATTATGGAATATCTCAATCGCCGTGGCAGCGTCGAGGGCTTCATCGACATCTTTCCCGAACAGATCGGTTGCCATGAGGGTCAGTAACGGGCGGAGACGTTTCCCTCCCAGGGAGAGAGTATATCTTGCCGGATCATAGAGTGTGCGGGGTTCATCATCCGCAAACACCTGGCCGATAACCCGCGCAATTTTTTCTTCAAAAAACGTTATTCTGGAATTCATGGGGAGAGGCTATATTTCGTAAAAAAAACTGCTTTTGGGTTTCAAAAGCAGTTTTTTACCGTTATTTAGACAATTAATTTTGTAAGCGGAATACCACGGGCAATGTGAAGCGTACGCGTACTGCCTGTCCACGCTGTTTACCCGGTGTCCAGCGGGGCATCTGCTGAATCACCCTGATGGCTTCCCTGTCGAGTGAGGGATCCACGCCGCGTACAACCTGCACATCGGTGATGCTTCCGTCTCTCTCCACCACAAAGTTACAAATTACCCGGCCCTGGATACCGTTCTCCTGTGCAATGACGGGATACTTGATATTGTCGCTCAGGAACTTCATCATGGCTGCGTTTCCTCCGGGAAATTGGGGTTGGTTTTCAACCACCACGAAAATCTCTTCGGTCACCTCTTCCTGTTTTGGTTTTGGAGGTGGGGGTGGCACATAAGTCTGCATCTGTCGTTGAGATTGGTCATCTTCCACCTGAATCTTCAGCGTTGTTTCCACTTTCTCTTCTACCACCTCAATGATCTCGGGTGTCTCCGGCTCGGGCGGGGGAGGTGGCGGGGGAGGCGTGGCATCGCGACGGGTAATTTCAATCTCCTCTTCGGCCAGAACGTCCTGAACGATGACAGTCTCGTCCAGTTTTTTCGTTTCGGTCGACCATTCAAAAGCGAAGAAAAGGACGGATATCCCCAGTACCAATCCCATCAGGATAAAAGTACCTCTGTGCCCTTCCAAATTCGCTTTTGGCGATTTTTTCACTTCATCTTTGTTCATTTGAATCAATTTTTATCTACTTCTTATTATAGTCATCAAAAAAAATGCTTTGCTTACAAAAATAGGTATTTTTTTAATATCACCCCTCTTTTTGGAAAGAAAATATCCAAAAAGTATCTTTTTCATGCATGCCAGCATTCATTTCACTTTATAAATATCTTTCAGATTCCGCCCATATCCGTCATAATCGAGGCCATAGCCCACAATAAAATCGTTGGGTATCTCGAGTACCACATAATCGAGATGGAGTTTTTGCTTCAGTGCTGCCGGTTTAAAAAGCAGGGTTGCAATCTTCACCTCTTTGGGCTTAAAATGAACCAGTTCCTGTAATAGGGAGGCCATGGTCGTTCCGCTGTCCACAATATCTTCCAGGATTACCACCAAACGTCCTTCTATATCTTCGTTGAGACCGAGCACCTCCTTTACCTGGTTGGTGGAAGATGTCCCCTGATACGACGCCAGCCGCACGAACGTGATCTCACTGGGAATTGAAACTTCCTTCATCAGTTCTGCAGCGAACATGAAAGCTCCATTGAGCACAGCGAGAAAAATGGGGTTTCTGTCTGCCAGCTCCGTGTTTATCTGCTGAGCCACACGCCTGATTTCATGTTCAATGACCTCGTATTCAATAAACAGCTCGAACTGTTTGTCTTTGATGGTGATCGCCTCTTTCACTTTTCCGGAATTTTAAAACGCCAAAATTACTACTTTTTATGATTCGAAAGAAATGATTTTGACTTTATTTCACCCGTGCTTTAAGGTTTGATCAGGTCGGTCAGTTTCACCGCCTGAAAGGTCATGTGTGCCACACTGCTCTCGTAGAGGATCCCAACAGTCTCCCGGTCGATCATGGTGAGACAGGAGTATCCCCAGCCAAAATCTTCATCGAGCATCACCTGATTTGCTTCCGGAAAACTAAGTCCGCCATCGAGGCTCGCTTTGATGGTTATGTGATGACGATGCTGTGTGGAGTTTGGATTTGAGAATAGAAGAATGTCCCTGCCCAGTATGTTATCTTCGGCCTTCACGTGCAGGAGGCTTGCCATACACACCGGTTCCTGGAGAACACTCCGCGAGGAGGGATGTTCAGTCCAGTTCTTCCCCAGGTCCTTCGTAACCGACACCGCACGGCTGCCTCCGCGATTATCGCGCATATTGAGCATCAATACCCCCGGCTCCACTTCGGCCACCTGCGCCTCTGTAGTGTTGGTGCGTGCCAGATTGTGAATTGCCCAGGTCTCTCCGCGGTCTTTGCTGTACATGATGCCAGCGTTGGGTACCCTCTCAGCATCGATAAACTGAATGGGAAATACCAGTGTTCCGTCGAGCATCGTAATGCCTCTCCCCGGCCCCTGCAGAAGAAAATTCCAGGAGGGATCTTTCACCTGTTCCGTGATGTTGATCGGCTCCGACCAGGTTTTACCGTCGTCGGTACTCTTCGTCAGAACCAGCTGTGCGGTGGTTTCCAGCCCGTTGCCATCCATAGAGTTCACCCAGGCACGGCCGTTGCCCATGCCATGTGTCCAGGCTGCTACAATCCATATGGTTCCGGTTTTTTCATCCACCAGGATGGCAGGGTCTCCCACCCCGTTCTGTGCCTTCGGCAGTCCGCCATACTCTCCAAAGCTTAGCGGCAGTCTCATCTTTTCCCATGTTTGCCCTTTATCGGTACTCCTGCTCAGACCCACGTCCACATACTCCTGTAGGTCAACGCTGCTATGATAGCGCACATCATATACACCCAACAACGTTCCTTCATTGGATGTTACCAGGCCGGGAATACGGTAGGCTGCGGAGCCGTCGTCACCGGCATGCCTCACACCGATCCCCATCCTGTGGGGCGCCCGTTCCGTGGCAAAAGTGAGCGGTGCACACTTCCCGTCGAGGGTAGCGGAGACCATCTCCACATCGATGGTGGATAAAAGAGAGGTGTTGGGTTTCATCTGAAGGCTGATCCAGAAATAGTTTATCCCCGGGAAAAGGGCATAATCGGGAGACAAGAGCACCCGGCTTTCGGGTGACTGCTGCTCAGCAACTTTGACAGAATAGGATAGGTTGGCATCCCTTGTTTTACCGGCAGTATTACTCGAAACATACTGATTCAGTGGCGAATAAAAAATATCATCCTTGCGCTGTGCTGCCTCGGTACCGCTATAATACAACTTCACCGACGCGATCTCGTGTAATGGTGTTGCATCTGAAAATTTCAGTGTAATCTCACCCAGTTTACGCGACTCTTTTGCATCAATCCGGATATAAAAGAGCACATTGTCATTCCTGTCAATCAACAGGGGTGTTTTGGTCTGTTTCACCTGGATAGTATCCGCTCCCTGCAAGACAAAGGTTATTACCAGCAGCAGGTTCAAAATCAGGGCTTTTCTCATATTCATTTTTATTTTATTCTATATACCATTGATTTTATACGACGTTTGCATCCAACACCTGCAGGGAAAGATCAGCATCCCTATGCTGGATGTACTTCGCAAAGATACAATGAAATTGATAATTAGTAAAACATTTTACATAAATGCGCTATAATTATTAAATATATTTCTTTTCATAGAAACCTTCACTCATTACATATAAAGATAAAATTCTCTGACCAGGTCAACAAACTCTCCTGAGTACTGATGGCGGGCATGCTCAATGATCAGCCTGCTTTGCAAGGGATTCTCCAAAGGCAATCGCATCCATTCTGTCAGCAGACGTTTGGGCAGTGAATCCGGCAGAGGATAAACAATCGTTTCCCTTTTCAGGAAAAAACCATGTTTTGCCGACATCGCCTTCAGTTCTTCTCTTTTATCGAAAGGAAGGATCAGCGCCAGCGTCCCATACTGATTCAAACAACCGGCAGCTGAATGCAGCAATTCCTCCAGCGTAAGTGAAACCGAATGTCTTGCTTTGGTTCTTCCTGCATCAGGCGACAGAAGAGAATTTCCAAACCAGGGCGGATTGGAGATGATCAGATCGAATTTGTTCGGCCATTGAGAAGCACAATGACGAAAATCGCACAGTTCCACGGTCATTCTGTCAGCAAAGGAAGAGTTGGCCACATTTTCCTTTGCCTGTACCACCGCGCCAGAATCAATATCTATTGCCCAAATGGCAGCAGCAGGATTTCGCTGTGCTACCATCAAGGCAATAAGTCCTGTACCGGTTCCCACATCCAGAATATTTTTGCTCTGCCCGACATCAGTCCACGCTCCCAGTAAAACCCCATCGGTACCCACCTTCATCGCGCACCGGTCGTGATGAATGGTGAACTGTTTGAATCGAAAAAAAGAATTGCTCATCGTCGCTAAAAAAACTCCGGTCTGTTTGGCATGGATTTTGAATATTTACAGTCACACCGGAAAACAAAAGTAACCATTTTCCGTTTTGAAGAAGAATAAAATGATGTATATGAATCCATTCAAAATAGACACGGCAGGCGGAGAAGATTCCGAAGGGAACATTATTTCCTTTATTGCCAGCGACTTTGTCGATGGCAACACAGATATAGATGAAACACATCTAAAGGAACTACTGCCCATACTTCCCCTGCGAAACACCATTGTTTTTCCGGGAAGTACATTACCCATCTCGGTGGGCAGAAAGAAGTCGCTCGCTCTGATCAAGTCGCTCGGCAAGAAACAACGCTATATCGGACTGGTATGTCAAAAGGACACAAACATAGAAAATCCAGACCAGGAGGACCTTTACAGCATCGGCGTCATTGCCGAGGTGATTCGTGTGATTGAACTGGCCGACAACAATTACAGCATCATCGTACAGGCAAAAAAACGTTTTGAGTGGTTCGAGCTGATACAGACCGACCCTTTCATCAAGGCGACTTATAAATTGCGGGACTATGACAGGGTGGCGAAGGATGACAAGGAATTCAAAGCAATCCTCGACTCCATCCGCGATGCAATGCTGCACATGTTACATCTGCTGGGCGAACCGCCGAAAGAACTGATACAAACCATCAGCAACGAATCGTTCTCCGATATGCTCATCAGCTACTGTGGCACGAACCTCCCCATCGACAGCAGGGAAAAGCAGGAGGTGCTGGCAATCAACGACGAAAAAGAACAAGCCTACCGTCTGCTGATGATTCTCAACCGGGAGTCGCAGATATTGGAGCTGAAGATGAACATCCAGCTAAAAACGCGCGAGGATCTGAACCAGCAGCAAAAGGAATACTTCCTGCAACAGCAGATTAAGACCATCCAGGAAGAACTGGGCGGTAATACACAGCAGATTGAAATAGATGAGTTCCGGAAGAAGGCAAAAGACAAACGATGGAGCGCCGAAGTGGCAGAAACTTTCGAGAAGGAAATACAAAAGCTGGAACGGCTGAATCCGCAGTCGCCCGATTACTCTGTGCAGTTCGGTTATCTTCAGACGATCCTGGAGTTGCCCTGGAACGAATATTCAAAAGACAATTTCAACCTGAAAAATGCCCAGAAAGTTCTGGACAGGGATCATTTCGGGATGGAAAAGGTAAAGGAGCGCATCATCGAGCACCTGGCGGTATTAAAACTGAAAGGCGATTTAAAGTCGCCCATCCTCTGTCTGTACGGCCCTCCGGGTGTCGGCAAAACCTCACTCGGCAAGTCCGTTGCCGAGGCGCTAAACCGCAAGTATGTGCGGGTGTCGCTGGGCGGACTACATGATGAAGCCGAAATCCGCGGTCACCGACGCACCTACATCGGCGCCATCCCGGGGCGTATCATCCAGAACATCCAGAAAGCCGGCACCTCGAACCCGGTGTTCGTGCTGGATGAGGTGGACAAGATCGGGAATGATTTTCGGGGTGATCCCTCATCGGCCTTGCTGGAGGTGCTTGACCCGGAGCAAAATATGGCATTTCACGACAACTACCTCTCCATCGATTACGATCTGTCGAAGGTGCTCTTCATTGCCACGGCGAATAATCTGAACACCATTCCACAGCCGTTACTCGACCGCATGGAACTGATCAATGTGGGCGGCTACATCACGGAAGAAAAAGTGGAAATTGCATATCGTCACCTTGTCCCCAAGGAACTTGACAACCATGGCATAAAGAAAGGTAGTTTTGTCATTCCCAAGCCTGTGCTGCAAAAAGTCATTGAGCACTATACCCGTGAGTCTGGCGTGCGCGAACTGAACAAGAAGATTGCCAAAGTAATGCGCAGGGTGGCCCGCAGGATCGCCTCCGACGAGTCTTATCCGAAATCACTGAAGATTTCCGATCTGAAAGAATACCTCGGCCCGGAGGAGTTCTCAAGAGAACGGTATCAGGGCAATGAATATGCCGGCGTGGTGACCGGCCTTGCCTGGACAGCGGTGGGCGGTGAGATTCTTTTTGTGGAAAGCTCACTCAGCAAGGGCAAAGGTTCTAAATTAACCCTTACAGGCAACCTGGGTGAGGTGATGAAAGAATCAGCGATGCTGGCCATGGAATATATCCATTCGCATGCGCAGGAACTGGATATCGATCCCGATATATTTGAGAACTGGAATACACACATCCATGTTCCCGAAGGAGCCATCCCAAAAGACGGGCCTTCTGCCGGTATAACAATGATCACGTCACTGGCCTCCATCTACACGCAACGCAAAGTACGCCCCAACCTGGCCATGACCGGTGAAATTACCTTGCGGGGCAAAGTGCTTCCCGTGGGTGGCATTCGTGAGAAAATACTCGCTGCAAAACGGGCGGAAATAACCGACATCATTCTCTGTAAAGAAAACCGGAAAGATATTGATGAAATCAAGGCCGAGTACCTGGAAGGGCTTACTTTTCATTACGTAAGCGACGTGAAGGAGGTGATAGATCTGGCATTGCTGAAGGAAAAAGTAGCAAATCCCAGGAATTTCAGTACGGAGAAGCAAAAAGACAATTTAGCAGTGTAAATCACTGTAAAACGTAAAAAAAGAGATGTCCGGGTAGTTATGCAACTACATGGGCATCTTCTTTTTTTAAGCTGCGGCAATTTTAATAAAAAAATAAATCAGGTAAAATGCAATAAATGCAGCACCCTGCCACCGTTTGATGCGTGATCCGGCTTTCATAAACAACCACAAGAGGAGACTGATTCCAATCATAAACAGACCGTCGACATAATTGATCTCCGGTGTACTGATGGGCTGAATAAGCCCGGCAACACCCAAAATGAGAAGGACATTAAATATGTTGGAGCCTACCACGTTGCCAATGGCAATATCGGACCGCTTTTTAATTGCTGCCACCACCGAAGTTGCCAATTCGGGCATACTCGTACCGACAGCCACAATGGTGAGCCCGATCATGGCTTCCGACATTCCCAGCCGCCCTGCAATCAGCGTGGCATTCACCACCAAAAGATCGGAACCATATACCAGTGCCAGAAGCCCCACACCGATAAACAGGATATCGAGGGCCCAGTGTTTGGTCTGTTTGATTTCCTCCTCCTCTTCTTCGACCGTTGTATTTTTTTTTGAAATAAACAACAGATAGGAAATATAGGAAAGTAACAGCAGGATAAATATCAGTGCCTCCACGTGTGAAATTTTATAATCCAAAAACATCAGAAAAAACAGTAAAGCCGCGAAAATCATCACTGGAACATCCAGCTTCAACAGTTGCCGCTTTACCGCCAAAGGGTAAATTAATGCTGACATACCCAGAATGATGCCTATATTAAAAAAGTTAGACCCGAGCACGTTTCCGATGGAAATTGCACTCTGGCCGCTCATCGCTGCTTTTACACTGACAACCAGTTCCGGCATGCTGGTACCGATCGACACAATGGTCAATCCGATGACCAGCGGACTTATTCCAATCCGTTTTGCCAATGAGGCCGCCCCAGATACCAATCCTTCAGCTCCGTAATAAAGAATAACCAGTGAAACCAATAACCAAACAATCTCCATTATATTTTGGGGTTTAAATAATATTTCAGAAAACAATCTTTTAGCGGGCACAAAGATACTTATTTGCTATAAAAAAACCTCTTTCATCAGAAAGAGGTTTTTTGTCTTATTGGGCAATGAATTTCATTCCGCGAAAAACCGGAAATCTTTCAACATCTCCTGCAACCTTTTGCGAGCAAAAAATATTCTGCTTTTAACGGTTCCAATGGGCAGCTCCAGGTGCTTTGCAATTTCTTCGTATTTGAAGCCGGATACATGCATGGAAAAAGGCACTTTGTACTCATCGGTAAAACTGTTGATCGCCTTGTTGATCTCCTTGATGGTGTAAGCGCCGTCCGGTGTATCAAAACCGGAGTCCTGCGGGAGGTTCAAATGATAGAGATTTTCTGTTTTGTCGATGACGGTCTGGCTTCTGACGATTTTTCGATAGTTGTTTACAAAAATATTATGCATGATGGTGAACACCCATCCCTTGAAGTTCACATTTTCATAATATTTTTCCCTGTTATCCAATACACGAAGCGTTGTTTCCTGCAACAAATCTTTGGCTTCTTCTCTATCGGCAGTCAATGTTAAAGCGAAATTGAACATATTGTCCTGCAAGCTTAAAAGCTGTTTTTCGAAAGAAATCTTTGTCTTCATAAGCGTGACTTTTAAAATTGTGTTACATGCAAATATAACGAGATAAATTCAATCCAAAAGATGATTGCCACGTAAAAACGATTAATGATTGTTAATAAAAAATGATTTGAAATTTCCTATCTGATTTTCAGTAAATTAATTGAACAAAACCGAATAAAAGCAGGGATTGATTCACCATAAATAGTATCGATATGTTTTCGGCATACTATTTGCAGAAACATTTTCGGGCCGACAGCCTGACAACATTAAAATTAAACTGATTATATATGGTACAAAAAGGACAGATCGGGGTAACGACAGACAATATTTTCCCCATCATTAAAAAGTTTTTATACAGCGATCACGAGATCTTTTTGCGTGAAATCGTATCCAACGCAGTTGATGCCACCCAAAAGATCCGGACTCTCTCCGGTGCGGGTGAATTTAAAAGCGAACTGGGGGATCTTTCGGTGAGGGTATCCATCAACCAAAAAAAGAAGACCCTCACCATATCCGACCGGGGTATCGGCATGACGGCTGAAGAGGTAGACAAATACATCAATCAGATCGCTCTCTCTTCGGCCAACGATTTTCTGGATCAGTACAAAGACAACACAAATGCCATCATCGGCCACTTCGGACTCGGTTTTTACTCCTCCTTCATGGTATCGAAGAAGGTGGAGATCGTGACAAAGTCGTACAAAGAGGAGGCTTCCGCCGTAAAATGGTCGTGTGACGGTTCGCCTGATTTCACCATGGAAGAGGTGGATAAAACAGATCGCGGCACCGACATCATTCTCTACATCGACGATGAGAACAAAGAATTCCTGGAAAAGGAGAAGATCGACTCGCTGTTAAAAAAATATTGCCGGTTCCTACCCGTCCCGGTTGTCTTTGGCAAAAAACAGGAGTGGAAGGATGGCAACTATGTCGACACCGATGAAGATAATGTGATCAACGACACGGCCCCTCTCTGGAAACAGAAACCAGCCGGTCTGAAGGAGGAGGATTATCTGAAATTCTACCGGGAGCTCTATCCCTTATCAATGATGGAAGAGCCCATGTTCTGGATTCATCTGAACGTGGATTATCCATTCAACCTTACCGGCATCCTCTACTTCCCGAAAATAAAGAACAACCTCGACCTGCAACGCAATAAAATCCAGCTCTACAGCAACCAGGTCTTTGTGACCGACTCGGTTGAAGGAATTGTTCCCGAGTTTCTCACACTATTGCACGGTGTGATCGACTCGCCCGACATTCCGCTGAACGTGTCCCGCTCCTACCTGCAGAGCGACCAGAACGTGAAGAAGATATCAGGCCACATCACCAAGAAGGTGGCCGACAAGCTGGAAGAACTTTTCAAGAAAGAACGGGCTCAATTTGAGCAGAAATGGGACAGCCTGAAGCTGTTTATCGCCTATGGGATGCTCTCGGAGGAGAAGTTCTACGACAAGGCAGTTAAATTCGCGTTGCTGAAAAACAGCGACGACAAATATTTCACCCTCGACGAGTATAAATCGCTGATTGAAGGAGCACAGACCGATAAAAACGGGGATCTCATCTGCCTTTATGCAGGCGACCGGGAAACGCAGTTTGCACACATCGACGCAGCCAAGGAGAAGGGTTATGATGTGCTGCTGATGGACGGTCAGCTTGACGTACACTGGATGGGATTGCTGGAGCAGAAGCAGGGCAAAACCCGGTTTGTGCGGGTGGACAGCGACACCGTGGAACACCTGATCGAAAAAGAGGAAAAAGAAAATGTCACGCTCACCGACAAACAGAAAGAGATGGTGACCGAAGCGGTGAAATCGCAGTTGCCACCAATGGAAAAAACCGAATTCAGTGTCGACTTAAAATCGCTGGGAGAAGCATCAAGACCAATACAGATTACCCAAAATGAGTTCTCCCGCCGCATGAAGGAGATGGCAGCCATGCAGCAACAGATGGCTTTTTATGGTGAGATGCCAGACACATACCAGGTTGTGCTGAATGTGGAGCACCCGCTCATCAGGCAACTCATTACCGAGAGCGAAAACAAGGAAAAAGAGGAACTGATCGCGCAGGCATCATCCGATGGGAAGCTCAAACAGATGGTCGACCTGGCGCTGCTCTCAAGTGGCCTGCTGAAAGGGGAGGCATTAAGCAATTTCGTGAAACGCGGCTTCGAAATGATCTGACACGATGAACAAAGCCTACGAGGTTACCTACTCTCCCTTTCGTGCATTCACCCGCGAAGAATGGCGAAAGCTGGAAGAGCACCCCATGTTTCCCGTTTCAGACATTGATCTCACGGCATTGCAGGCGCTCAACGAACCCCTCACACCGGAGGAGGTGGAAGACATCTACATCCCGATGATCCGGTTGCTGCAGATACACCTCACCCACTACCGCAATTTGCACAACGAAAGGGATCAGTTTTTCAACAACCCCAGTAAACCCATTCCATACATCATTGGTATTGCGGGGAGTGTGGCAGCAGGGAAGAGCACCACGGCGCGCGTTCTTCAGAAGCTGCTCTCCATGACGCCGGGACAGCCAAAGGTAGAGCTTATCACGACCGACGGTTTTTTATATCCCAATGCCGAACTGGAACGACGGGGAATATTGAACAAAAAAGGTTTCCCGGAGAGTTACGATGCCAAACGACTGCTGTCGTTCCTTGCCGCTGCAAAATCGGGCAAAGATTTACTGGAGGTACCCCGTTACTCGCATTTGTATTACGATGTGATCCCCGACAGCATCCAGGCTATTGAGCGACCCGACATCCTGATCGTGGAAGGAATCAACGTGCTGCAGGTCACCTCGAATAATAAAATGCGCCGCCGTGTCTTCGTATCCGACTTTTTTGATTTTTCCATTTATGTGGATGCCAGCGAGCGAAACCTGCGCAACTGGTATCTGGATCGCTTCAAGAAGCTGCAGCAGACTGCCTTTCAGGATCCGGAGTCTTATTTCCATCAATATGCATCCTATCCGGAGAAGAAATTAATGAAGTTTGCCAACGAGGTATGGGAGGAGATCAACCTGCTGAACCTGGAAGAAAACATACTCCCCACCCGCTTCCGTGCCGATCTGATCCTGGAAAAGGGGGAATGTCATTTTGTCAGGGGCGTCCGCATCCGGAAAATTTAACGTTAAAATCTGCGATCTGTCATCTCACGGGCTTTCATCAGCCTTTGGTTTGTCCGGAAAAAATGTTCCTGAAAAAATTGCATTTTTGAAATAAAGTTTTTATCTTTGTGGCAATTACATCATGGAAAGAGGGGGTTCCGGTCTTAATAGAGAGGCCGGAATTCTTTTCTTTGTGTAGTGTATTCACCACTAAACAAGCATTAATTATGGCAGTAACTTACATGACCGAAGAGGGCCTTCGGAAATTGAAAGAAGAATTGATTGAGATGGAATCTGTGCAGCGGCCCGAGATATCGCGACAGATCGCGGAGGCAAGAGACAAGGGTGACCTGTCGGAAAATGCCGAGTACGATGCCG
>DFYK01000079.1:43277-43507 GCA_002383605.1 Proteiniphilum sp. UBA4084
TCGGAAAGCGAGGCCGACCTGAAAAGCGGCAAGATCGCCGTAAGTACTCCCATTGCACAGGGGTTACTGGGGAAGAAGGTGGGCGACATCGCCGAGATTGTGGTTCCTTCGGGCACCATGACCTTTGAAGTAGTAGAAATTTCAATTTGATCATCTTATGGCAACAATATTCAGTAAAATCATCGCCGGAGAAATTCCTTCCTACAAAATCACGGAAGACGACCGGTTTT
>DFYK01000053.1 GCA_002383605.1 Proteiniphilum sp. UBA4084
TCACAGAGTAGGAAAATTTTTTTGCTTTACAATTCTGCAACATCACTCCGCCATTTTTATCGTCGGCATTGGTGAGTGCAAAGGCGTCGGAAGGGAGATTGTCGAAAAACGATTTCTTCACATTCCGGTATTCCAGCATATTCTTGTGATAATCGAGATGATCCTGGGTGAGGTTGGTAAAGATGCCACCCGCAAAACGAAGACCATGAATCCGCTTCTGATGGATGGCGTGTGAGCTTACTTCCATAAAGGCATGTCCACATCCGGCATCCACCATCATCCGAAGATATCCATTCAGCGTGATGGGATCAACAGTGGTGTGTGTGGTAGCATAACGTTCATCGTTCACAAAGTTGGCTACGGTGGAAAGCAGTCCGGCAGGATATCCCAGGCTGCGGAACGTTTTGTAAAGCAGGGTGGCAATGGTCGTCTTGCCGTTGGTGCCGGTCACGCCCACCAGCTGCAGCTCTTCCGAAGGATTTCCGAACCACTGTGAGGCTATGAGGGCGAGTGCCAGTGTGCTGTCTTCGACCTGCACGTAGGTAACCCGGGAGAAATATTCTTCAATCATCGGCTTATCATACACCACCACAGCCGCCTCCTGTTCAATTGCTTTCCCGATGTAAGCGTGGCCATCGGTGCATATTCCTTCTACCGCAATAAACAGCGAGCCCTGGGTTACGGTGCGCGAGTCGGAAGTAATGCCGGTTACTTCTACTTCTTCGTTGCCACGAATAGCAATGACACGGCATTTTTCTATTAATTTCTGTAGTTTCATACGCTATTGTAATGTGATGGTGATGGTTGTTCCTCTTACCAATTTCTGACCCGGCATGAATGATTGGGATACAACTTTTCCGGCGCCGGTCAGGTTTGTCCTGAGTCCCATTTTCTCCAGCAGGTATACGGCATCACGTGCACCCATACCACGCACATCGGGGATCAGCGACCTGTTTAATGTCAGGGTCTGTGGTTGATAAACCAGGCTATCCTGTGTCATCTTCACCCAATCGGTTGCTTCATCCGGTTTGCTGACAGGATAATTCAACAGGGTGAGCAGTTTCTGATTCTGTTTCCAGTTACCATGCTTTATGACAGGTTCTTTTTGCAGGGTGGAATCTATTTTGCAGTCATCCACGGTGAGCTGCACTTTTCGCACATAGGTCTGTTCGGCAATGTTTTTGAATACCATGCCGGCCATACCGCCACCCGAGGGTACCCCTTTTGGTTTTCTCAGACCCACAAATATGGTGTACATCGGCTTGTCGGCAGGGAAATATCCGCAAAAGGAAACATAATATCCGCCGTACCCGCCACCCGAAGCTATTTGTGCGGTACCCGTCTTCCCTGCAATGGGGAAATAATCAGAGTCCACCACCCGGGCTGTTCCTTCTTCAACGACACCCACCAGCATCTCCTGTATTTGCTGCAATGTTGTTTCCTTGCACATCTTCGGGTTGATCACTTCCGCCTCCATCTCCCTAGTAACTTTACCATCTTTCACAAATTGTTTGGCGATAAAAGGCTTGATCATGTTGCCGCCATTGGCGATGCCATTATAAAACATCAGCATATAGATGGGCGGAATCTTCGTTTCGTAGCCGAACGACATCCACGGGAGCGTTGTCCTGGACCAATAGTTGGTTTTATCATCTGGAAAACGGATGGAGGATGTTCCTTCAATTCCGTTGAGCGGCACATCCCACTTAAGTTGTTTTCTCAAGCCGATCCGGTCTATGCCTTCCACATATTTGGCGGGGTTGTCTTCGTATCCCTTCAATACAATTTTGCTCATTACCACGTTTGAGGAGATGGCTATACCCTCTGCCACCGTGAGAAAACCTCTGTTCTGGCCTCGACGCCAGTAATGATCGCGTACCCATCTTTTGTTGTATTGAAAGAGGCCGTTGCCCACGTAAAAGGAGTCGGTGGGAGTCACCACACCATCATCGAGTGCCACCATGGCCGTCACCGTTTTAAAGGTAGATCCCGGCTCGTTCATATAAGAAAATGCATTGGGATTTCCTTCGGCATAATCGCCACTGCTTAACCTATCGAGGTTCACAATTCCTTTGATCTCGCCGCTTTGTACCTCCATGATGATGGCGGTACCTGATTCGGCTTCTGTTTCCACCAGTTTGTCACGCAGGGAACGCTCCGCAATATCCTGGATATCCGCATCGATGGTCGTGACAATATCCCAGCCCTCTTCTGCCGGCTTTTCCACCACATCCATCCACTTTCCCTGAATCTTCTGCCGGAATTTCACACCCGGGACGCCACTCAACAGAGAATCATATTTCAACTCCAGGCCGCTGGCTCCCCCCTTCTCCAGGTCCTTATACACATTTCCGACGGTGCGGGTTGCCAGGTTTCCAAAAGGTTTCTTGCGTGCATTCCGCTCTTCGGCGATCAATCCGCTACGGTTTGAACGCTGGTTCCAGAAGGGATAGGTACGGATCTCCTTTAGCTCGACATAGGAAATGTCCCGTCGTAGTATTTTCACATAACGGGAACGAATGGGTACTTTTTTGTCGGATCCCCTTGCCTGATTTTCCCGGATCTCCCGTTCCTCTTTTTCCCGCATCATCCACCCGCTCATGATCACATTCTTATATTGTGCGGCCGAACGGTCAGGAAATTTTTTGGACAGCGCAACAGAAAGGTCACCTACGTATTTCTCAAGGGTATCTTTCTCCATACCGCCAGCCCAGAAGTCCATATAGATGCTGTATAACGGTTCGGTCGTAGCAAGCAGTTTGCCGTCGTACGTGTAGATATTTCCCCGTTTAGGTAGAATCACCCGGTCCTTGATGACCGTTTCTTTTACACCCACTTCGCGCCATTTCTTTCCTTCGGTAGTAAACACAATTTTGGCAGCCTTGAAAATGATCGCCACGGCTAAAAACATCAATAGGGCCACGATCAGACCGTATCGCCCCAAAACACCTTTTTTATCTCTTCTTTTCTGTTCGTGCATCATTTTCGGATTTAAGCATTACGGGCCCGCTGCTTGGTCTTTCGTGCTAATCTTTCTCCTTTTTATTGAGATAATATATTGGCTCAGTGGTCACCTTCAGTTCCAGTCCTGCCTCTGCCACCCGTCGTTCAATTTCTCCCTGCCTGCTTGCCTCAGTCAGGCTGGAAGAGATGGTGAGTGACTCATATTTTGCATCTTTCAGCACCTGCTCCAGACGCTCGATCTCCGACATTTTTTGCAATACCTTATAGCGATGTCCGATAAACAAAAACATAATTGCCACAATTGCGATGATGAACCGCATGTTCTTGAGGAAGTAGTTCTCGGTGAGAACACTTCCTCCAAAAACATGGACAAACGATTTGCGTATGTTATCGAACTTCATATTTTAGCGGTCAGCTGTCAGCGTTCAGCCATCAGCTCTTTTGGGAGCGAGCTTTATGCTTCGGCCTTATGTATTTAATTTTTTGTATTACTGTTCAATTCTTTTGATCATCCCCAGCGTCCAAATAGGTTACAGCTGATAGCTTATTCCTTTTTCTCTGCAATGCGCAGTTTTGCACTTCGCGACCGAGGGTTTTGCTGTTGTTCCTCTTCTGCAGGTAAAATCACTTTGCGGTTTACCTGTTCAAAAGGAGCTTCTATGTTACCATAAAAGTCCCGGATCAATGTTCCCTCAAAGTTGCCTGTTCTGAAAAAGTTCTTGACCAGGCGATCTTCCAGCGAGTGATAGGAGATGACGCTCAACCGCCCTCCCGGCTTCAACACCTGTAGCGCCTGTGTAAGCATTTCGGTCAGTGCCTCCATTTCACCGTTTACTTCAATGCGGAGAGCCTGAAAAGCCTGTGCCAGTATTTTCTTCTCCCGATCTTTGAAGACAAACGGCTCCAGAATAGCAAGCAAGTCGTTTGTCTCTGCTATCTTCTTCGTCTGCCTGTATGCAACGACCGCGGAAGCTATCCTGTACGCGTTCTTGAGTTCTCCGTATTTTAAGAAGATATCACGCAATTTATCTTCCGGATATTCATTGAGAATATCCGCTGCACTTTTCTGGGCACTGCGGTTCATGCGCATATCCAGATCTCCATTAAAACGAAATGAAAAGCCGCGTCCCGCGTCGTCGAAGTGATGCGACGACACACCCAGGTCGGCCAGCACCCCGTCCACTTCATCGGCACCGAGGTAACGAAGGAAATTCTTCAAAAACCGGAAGTTACTTCTTACGAATGTGAAACGGGGATCGCCGATGGCGTTCAGTCCCGCATCCTCATCCTGGTCGAAAGCAATGAGGCGCCCGTTTTTATTTAATCGGCGCAAGATTTCACGGGAATGACCACCCCCACCAAAAGTGACATCTACATACACGCCGGAGGGACGGATATCCAACCCGTCGATGCTTTCATTGAGCAAAGCCGGAATATGATATGCCATCTGACTGCCGTTATTTACCATAGCCCTGAAAATTAAGGGAAGTGCGCCATCAACTGCTGCAAGGCAGAAGAAAATTCTCCTGGATCAACCAAGGGTTGCTCCAGCTTTTCTTTTGACCAAATCTCAATGGTTTCATCTACACCGAGGAAGCGGACATCTGAACCGATGGAAGCCATCTGCAGATAACGTTTTGATATAAGTATACGCCCGCTCGTATCCATCTCAAGCCTTTCGGCGTCTAACACAAACTGACGGAAAATTTGCTGCTGCTCCCTGTTCCACTTGTTCAGTCGGCTACGAAGCGTTTCAATCTCTTTCTCCCAAACACTTCCCGGGTACAATACCAGACATTCCTGAAAAATATCTTTTCGAAGCACCAAAAACTCCTCACCCTCGCACTGCAAGCGCTTGCGAAATATTGCCGGCACAAAAATTCGACCCTTTGCATCGGCCTTGGCTTCCATATTTCCCAGAAACTGCAACATTTCTCTATCAATTTCAAACGGATAGAACCATTCACGCTGTAAAATTACAAAATAAACCACTTTCCCCCACATTTCCACACAACATTTTACCAAAAAGTTATCAACAGCCAAAAATAAAACTGCAACATATTGTTTTTATGCACATTAATACTATTCGGAAGTTACATTACAGCAAGTTTCCAATTGTAAATGAAGAAATTTGTTCAATCATATCCGATGCGTTCACGATTTTTTGTACATTTGCCTCGTATTAGAAGTAGAGGAAGAAACAATGAGCCAAGAGAATGGATTCAGGATTGATGTGGACAATATTTTAAAAGCCAAGGCATCGAAATATTACCACAGAATCCCCCGGTTTCTGATAAATTACCTTAAGCGTACACTGCACCAGGACGATATCAACGGAATTCTTTCCCGGAATAAGGAGGTGGAGGGTGTGGAATTCATGCGTGCGCTGGTGGACAAAGAGTTCAAATTACAACTACACATCATTGGAGAAGAGAATATTCCCGAACAGGGGAAATTCACCTTTGCTTCCAACCATCCGCTTGGTGGGCTCGACGGGATTTGTCTCTCCGCATATCTAGGCAAAAAATACGATGGGCAGATCAAGTATCTGGTAAACGATGTCCTCTATTTTATTGATCCGCTGAAACCAATCTTTGTGCCGATTAACAAATATGGCGCCCAGGCCAAAGAATCAGCAAAAGCCATCAATGAGGCCTATGCATCCGGGAATCAAATTATTACATTCCCTGCAGGATTGTGTTCCCGCAAAATAAAAGGGAAGATCATCGATCTGGAGTGGATGAAGAATTTTATTGTCAAGTCGGTAGAGCACCAAAGGGACATCATTCCCGTACATTTTGAAGGCAGAAATTCCAATTTCTTTTACAACTTCGCAAATCTTCGCAAATCATCCGGAATGAAATTCAACATCGAATTAATCTGGTTGCCCGACGAGATGTTTAAAAACAGCCACCACGAATTCACCATCAAGTTTGGCAAACCCATACCCTGGCAGACATTCGACAAATCAAAAACTCCGCAGGAATGGGCGCAATATGTAAAAGATGTGGTTTATACGTTGAAATGATGTTTATCTTCAAACGATAAAAGAATGGAAAAGATCATAGAACCAGTATCCAAGGAACTGATAAAAAGCGAACTAACCGTACAGAAAAGGGTCAGGAGCACCAACAAAGCCAACAACGAGATATATGTTTTTACCGCACACAACTCGCCCAATCTGATGCGTGAGGTGGGGCGGCTGCGCGAAATCGCATTCCGTCACTATGGTGGTGGCACGGGACTCGAAGCCGATATCGATCAATATGATACCATGGAGATCCCCTATAGACAGATGATTGTCTGGGACCCTGAAAACGAGGAGATACTGGGAGGATATCGTTTTATTTACGGCTCCGATGTGGAGTTCGACGAGCAGGGAAAACCAAAACTTGCCACAGCACATTTGTTAAATTTCTCACAGGAATTTATCAATGAATATCTGCCCTGCACGGTGGAACTGGGGCGTTCTTTTGTCTCCCTTGAATATCAGTCGACCCTGTTGGGTAGAAAAGGAATTTTTGCACTCGACAATCTGTGGGATGGATTGGGCGCTCTTACCGTGATCGATCCCGATATCCGGTATTTCTTTGGTAAAGTAACCATGTATGGTACCTACAACAAGGATGCCCGCAATATGATTCTCTATTTCCTAAACAAACATTTTCCCGATGAAAAAAAGATGGTTACGCCCATCGAGCCCCTTGAGACAGGAACCAATATAGAGAAAATGCAACATCTTTTCCACGACCGCAGCTTTAAGGAGGATTATAAAATTCTCAACCGGGAAGTACGTGCGCTGGGGTATAACATTCCGCCGTTGATTAATGCGTATATGAGCCTGTCGCCCACCATGCGGTTCTTTGGAACCGCCGTAAACGATGAATTCGGACAGGTTGAAGAGTCGGGTATCCTCATCGAGATAGACCAGATACTCGAAGAAAAGCGGGCCCGTCATATCGAAACCTATCTTAAAAGCAAACCCAGCCGACGTTTTCTGATCAGGCTCAGAAGATTGATCTCTACAAAAGGGAAAAAAAGAAAAGTAACAGTTTCCAGAGTCAAAACAGAAAGAAAGAATTAAAGGTCTGCGTACGACGAATTTCAACTTATCTGTCCCGATAAAACTATTTTTTCAATCAGATCGAAACATTCGATAACTAATTGACAATACATTTTTTAGCCACCAAAAAATGCAATCGATTGCATGCCCAATCGAGGTTAATTACGCCTTTTTCATAACCACACCTTTTTTGATATTCTAACTTTGTATGCTGAATGAATTAGATAAATAACATGAAATTTAACCTTTCATTTATTTATTCATTTCATTTCTTATAATTATGAGAACAAAGAGAGTATTAATCAGTTAATCTTATAAAGTTAACAACATGTATGTAAAATTCAAAAAAAGCAGGAAAGCGTTTCTTATAACGATGTTATTCGGAATGCTCATGACCTTGTCGGCAGCTGCCCAAACCGGCACTCCGATAAATGTAAAAGGAACCGTGACGGATATTGCCGGTGAACCACTTATCGGCGTCAATATTCTGGTGCAGGGGACCTCTACCGGAACAGTGACCGATTACGACGGCAACTTTGTGCTTCAGGTTCCGGCCAACGGCGTGTTGGAAGTGAGCTACATCGGCTACAAACCCCAAACTATACCCGTCAACAACCGCACCTCCATCCTTATAGCAATGCAGGAGGATACCGAGATGCTTGAGGAATTGGTTGTGATTGGCTATGGAACCGTAAAAAAAGATGATGCCACTGGATCAATAGTAGCCGTGGATGCCACCAAATTAAACAGGGGACTGGCCACATCACCGTCAGACCTTTTGGCCGGACAGGTTGCCGGTTTGAGCGTTACCTCGGCTGGAGGAGCACCCGGTTCTTCTGCAAACATACGCATACGTGGAGGTTCATCCATGTCGGCCAGCAATGATCCGCTAATTGTGATCGACGGAGTGCCTGTAGACAATACCACCAGTGTGAGCGGTATGTCAAATCCGTTGAGCACAATCAATTCGAATGACATTGAAACCTTTACAGTGCTGAAAGATGCATCAGCCACCGCCATTTACGGATCACGCGCTTCCAATGGAGTAATCATCATTACCACCAAAAAAGGACACGCTGGAAAAATGAAATTATCCTATAACGGCAATTTTTCAGTGAGCACCCGTACCGGTGCTGTGGATGTAATGGATGCTCCCACCTTTAGAAATTATGTGATCAATTCTTTCGGTGAAGACAGCCAGCAGGCAGCAGCCCTTGGCAACACCGAAACGAACTGGCAGGATAAGATCTTCCGGGTAGCCGCCAGCACCGATCACAACCTCAGTGCCTCGGGCAGTGCAGGTGAAATACTCCCATATCGCATTTCCGCCGGATATACCAATGAAAATGGGATACTGAGGACATCAAACCTTGAAAGATTTACCGGCAGTGTGAATCTGAGTCCTTCATTTTTTGACGATCAGCTCAGGGTTCAGCTCAATGCAAAAGGAATGTACATCACCAACCGTTTTGCGGATCAGGGAGCAATCAATTCGGCCACACAGTTTGATCCCACCATGCCTGTGTACGCGGCCACTCCTTCACCTTATGGCAATGGCTATCATATGACACTCCGCCCCTCGGGAACTCCCATTGACATTGCGTTGGCCAACCCGCGTGCCATTCTGGAACAGAAACACGACAATTCCAAAGTGTACAGGAGCATCGGAAACGCTCAGTTTGATTACAATTTGCCCTTCCTGGATGGGTTAAGGGCAAATCTCAATTTGGGATATGACATCTCCAGGAGTGAAGGTGACGTGATCATTGAAGACAACTCTCCAATGACTTATACCTGGGGAAATTTCAAATCGGGTTGGGGAGAAAACTCTACTTACAGCCAGTACAAAAGCAATACATTGCTCGACTTTTATCTGAACTATGTAAAGGAAGCAGGCGTACATCGTTTCGATGTAATGGGTGGTTACTCATGGCAACGTTTTTATAACGAATCCGACAATACCTATCCCTATTCACCGGCCATGGCAGCTGAGACAGGAAATGAATTTTACAAGGAAGGCAACGATTACTCTACAGAGAGTTTTGTGATCTCTTTGTTTGGCCGTTTGAATTACTCCCTGCTGGATCGTTATTTGCTAACGCTCACCCTACGTAACGACGGTTCATCGCGATTCAGTCCGGACAATAAATGGGGACTTTTCCCGTCTGCGGCCTTCGCCTGGAAAATCATCAATGAACCTTTCATGGAAGGTGCAGGCAGTGCCCTGTCGGACATGAAACTGAGACTCGGTTACGGGGTCACGGGACAGCAGAATCTGGGCAGCGGCGACTATCCATGGATGGGACGTTACAGCTATAGCCAGGCCGGCGCCAATTATTTCTTCGGAGATCAGATGGTACCACTGATCCGACCGTTGGCTTATGATGAGAACCTGAAATGGGAAGAGACCGCAACGTATAATGCAGGAATTGATTATGGATTCCTGAACAACAGGATATCGGGAGCTGTGGATGTGTATTTCCGGAAGACCACCGACCTCTTGAATACAGTGGGAATTGCCGCTGGCACCAACTTCAGCAATCAGTTGCTTACCAATGTAGGTGAACTGGAAAACAAAGGTATTGAATTCACCCTCAACGGCAGGCCCGTTGTAAGTAAGGACTGGAACTGGAACCTGAGCTACAATGTAACATTCAACCAGAATCGCATTACCAAGCTGACTATCAACGACGATCCAAGTTACGTGGGTGTGCGGTTCGGCGGCATCGACGGAGGCACCGGGAATAACATTGCCATTCACAGCGTGAATTATCCGGCCGGCTCATTTTACGTATACGAACAAGTATACAACGAAGCGGGCAAACCCCTTGACGGAGTATATGTAGACCAAAATGCCGACGGTTCTATCAATGAAAAGGACCTCATTGTATATAAAAATTCAGCACCTGATGTATTCATGGGACTATCCTCCCAGCTATCTTACAAGAGAGTGGATTTCAATTTCTCTCTACGGGCCAACATCGGCAATTATGCATACAACAACATCCAGTCGAACCGTGAGTCAAAGAATACCACTTTCGATCCTTCCGGCTGGTTGAAAAACAGGGTAAACAGCGCCACTTTTACAAACTTTGACGCAGTGCAGTACCAGTCGAGTCATTATATTCAGAACGCCTCCTTCCTGAAGATGGACAACATCTCCGTGGGCTATAATTTCACCCATCTGCTGCACCGTGATCAGTCGGGAAGAATCCATTTTACCGTGCAAAATCCGTTTGTAGTTACCGACTATGCCGGGCTCGATCCCGAGTTTACCAATAACGGAATAGACAATAACATCTATCCGCACCCGCGTGTATTCATCATGGGGCTCAATTTAAATTTTTAATACTTGACAAATATGAAGACAGCTAAAAAATATACAATCTTATTCATCGTAGCGGTCAGCCTGATGGTCACCGGACTGTCATCCTGCCTAAACGATTTGGACACCATTCCGCTCGATCCGGAGGAGCTGGTATCGGAAGTGGTATTCGGCAGTGAAATAGGCCCCTATCAGGAGCTATTGGCGAAGATCTATGCCGGAATGGCCATCAGCGGCAACAGCGGTGGAGATGGCGATCCCGATGTAGCCGGCGTCGATGGAGGTAGTCAGGCCTCATTTTTGAGAGGACTCTGGAACCTGCAGCAACTGCCGACCGACGAAGCACACTGTGCCTGGAACGACGTGGGCATCCCCGACCTGAATTACATCACATGGACCTCCAGCAACGTGTTTATCAAAGGATTTTACTATCGTCTGTACTACCAGATCAATCTGGCAAATGCGTTTCTGAGGGAAACAACCGCTGAAAAATTATCTTCCAGAGGAGTCAGCCAGGCCGACCAGGATAAGATCAAAACCTTTCGTGCCGAAGCCCGATTTCATCGTGCACTCGCTTACTATTATCTGCTCGACATGTTCCGGAATGTTCCTTTCGTGAACGAGGATAGTCCCGTCGGCAGCACTTTGCCTCCGCAAATAAAGGCAGTCGATTTGTTCGATTATATCGAAAAAGAACTGACCGAATGTGAAGCAGACATGCTCGATCCCATTGTTGGATATGACACAGCCTATTACGGGCGTGCACACAAAGCTGCCAACTGGGCGCTCCTGTCACGTCTCTACCTTAATGCAGAAACATATATCGGCGTAAAGAAATATACCGAAAGCATCACTTACAGTAAAAAGGTGCTTGCCGAAAGCTATCAGCTCGATCCGGTATACGCCAATGTATTCAAGGCCGACAATCACAAATCGGTGGAGATGATTTTCCCAATCCGTTATGAAGGGGAACAGACCCAGACCTGGGGAGGAATGACTTTCCTTTTAAGCAGTACAGAGCCTTCGGACATGCAGGCAGAAGTGAATGCGGTAGGCGCATGGCAGGGCAACCGTGCCACCAGCGCCTTGCTGAAGACTTTCCAAAGAGAGTATCAGCACGAGAACGACAATCGTTTTTCAATGGTACGCATCGATAAAACCGAGAATTATGAGATTACGGATCCTTCCCTTTTCACCAACAATGGTATTCCGGTGGTAAAATATTACAACAGAAACAGCGACGGCACCCTGCCTCCCAACGAGAGCAATATTGCCTTTACCGACTTCCCGCTTTTCCGTCTGGGTGAGATCTACCTCAATTATGCTGAAGCCGTGTTGAGGGGTGGCACAGGAGGTGATGCAGCCACAGCACTGCAACTGGTGAACAACCTCCGCAAACGTGCCTACACCGATGACGTGGCCGCCACCATCACATCCGGAGAACTCACGCTGGATTACCTTCTGGATGAAAGAGGACGCGAGTTTTTCTATGAGGCACAACGCCGTACCGATCTGATTCGTTTCGGGAAGTTTACTGGACCTGCCTACATATGGCCCTGGAAAGGGAATATAGCAGGAGGAAGGTCTGTCGCCGATCACTTCATCGTGTTCCCGATACCGGCAGATGATATGGGTGCCAATGAAAATCTGACACAGAACACCGGTTATTGATTTGTAAAAATGAATTTCTAAAAGAAGGAATAACAATGAAAACATATAATATCATAGTATTACTGGCCATTCTCGGACTCTTCTGGTCTTGCCAGGAAGATGAGAAAGTGGTTCTGCAGCAACCGGACTCCTTTGTACTCAATGTACCCAAGTATGCTTCCGGGATTTATGACCTGAA
The DNA here is from genome assembly GCA_002383605.1 of Proteiniphilum sp. UBA4084. Classification (GTDB taxonomy): domain Bacteria; phylum Bacteroidota; class Bacteroidia; order Bacteroidales; family Dysgonomonadaceae; genus Proteiniphilum. The sequence goes on from DFYK01000053.1 coordinate 12,202, forward strand.
GAATACGGAAACGATAGAATTTACCACATCTCAGCCTGATTACGGATTTACCGCCGTGGCCATCTACAGTGTGGAAGTTTCCCTCAGTCAGGATTTTTCTGAAGCAGTCACTCTTCCCGGTACTTATACCACTGCCAAATTCAACATGAATGCAGCCGATCTGGCACTGGCTCTTGTTGGACTGCATGGCGTGACCGAGGAGAGCGCTTACCCTACTGACCCGCATCCGCTCTACGTACGCCTGTCTTCTGTGCTCAATGCAAAAAACGAGGGAGCAGTAAAATCCAACATCATTACCCTTCCAAAGGTAAAAGGTTACTTTGCGCTTGATCCGATGGTGATGCCCGAGAACATGTATATCATTGGCAATGTTGCCGGTAACTGGAGCTGGGATGGGGCCACGAAAATGGTTCCTGTGTGGGGAACCCCCGGTAAATTCTGGGCCATGCAGTATCTCGGCCAGACAGGAGGTGGTGAGAATGCACAAATTAAATTCAATTTCGCAAAAGCGTGGGATGGCAACGAGTTCGGTTTCGCGAATACCACCATCAACGGAAGTGGTACAGCCGATCCCGCAGCATCCGATGCAGGGGGCAATATCGGCATCGGAAACCCGGGTTGGTACATCGTGGTAGTAACCACCACCATCAACGGACGTGCCTATGAGTTCGCAGTGGACTTCTTCCCGCCGGATGTATATCTGCAGGGACCCACAGCAGGAGGCAACTGGGGAACCACCGATGCAAAATACCGGTTCACTATACCTGCCCTCTCCGCCGGCGCTGATGCTGCATTTGTTTCTCCCGCCTTCACGGCCACAGGAGAGGTTCGCGCCAGCATCAAACTGCCTGGCCAGGAATGGTGGCATACTGAGTTCCTCGTTTTCGACGGCGTCTTCGTACCGCGTGGTGCAGGGAACGACCAGGATCGTATCACCGGAAATGCAGGTCAAAAACTGCATATTAACTTTACCACTTACACTGGTAAAATAGAATAATTGCCTAATCGGGAAACCTCTCTCTTTTGAGAGTGAGGTTTCTCCTTAAAAATATCAGTATGAAACGAGCATGAGAATCATTTTCACACAAGAACATGATTAAAGCGAGTTCCATACGATACCTTTGAAAATAAATAATTTTAATCGTATGAATCATAAAATATATCTTTTTGCAATCCTGTTCGCGGTTTTATTCTTCGGCGCATGTGATGATGTCTATGATCATGTGGCTGCACCACCGCAGGCTTTTGAACAGGAGACAGCTCAGACGGTAAACGGATTTACCTTTACCTTGGGATCGGGATTGAACAAAGCGGTGGAACTTTCAGAGGAAGATCTTCAAAACGGGACTACGCTGGAAGCCATCAAAACAACCGCAACACCGGCACTGGCCGAAGGAGCCACGGTAAAATTTATCATTGAAGCCTCCAAAACAGCCGATTTTGCCACCAAAGTGACGCTGCCCACTGTGAGCAGCGAGAATATTGCTTCTGTGACAGCTACTGATCTGAACGAAACGGTAAAAAGTCTGTACGGAAAAGCGCCCAATGCGCGCACCCTCTATTTGCGTGCCACCTATTATATCGTGGATGGTACTTCCTCTTCCCAGATGCCCGATCCCGTGGTGTTGGGCCCTGTAACAGTCACTCCCGTCGGTCCCGTAATTGAACCGGAATATTACCTGATCGGAGACATCAACGGATGGAATATCGGCAATCTGAATGACTATAAGTTCAGCCACAGTGGAAAGGATGTGTACGAAGATCCCATCTTCACCATCCTGGTCAACAATGTGACAGGCTATTTCAAAATTGTACCGAAATCGAGCAAGGAAGCAGCTTCTTGGGATGGCGTACTGGGAAATCCGGTCGATGGCAATACGAACCTTGAGGGTGATATCATTCTTGCAGATGCACAGGCCATGCGGGTAACGGAACCGGGATGGGTGAAGATCACGCTGAACATGATGGAATATACCTATACCATCGATATCATTGGCGAGATGAACCTCACTCTGTATGTACCGGGTGGCCACCAGGGCTGGAATCCGGCTACTGCGCCCACGCTTTACAGCCGTAATTTCGATTTTAAATACGATGGATTTGTATACTTCCCTGATGCGAATACTGAATTCAAGTTTACGTCCGAACCCAGCTGGTCGGGTACCAACTACGGCGATGGAGGAGGTGGGACTTTATCTACCGACGGCGGGGCTGGCAACCTGAAGACAAGCGAAGCCGGTATGTACAGACTGGATGTGAATCTTTCCGGAAGTCCTGTCTATACGATGGTAAAAACTGAATGGGGCCTGATCGGCGATGCTACTGCAGGGGGCTGGAACGATTCCACCCCAATGACCTACAACCCTGTAACCAAACTGTGGTCGGTGACCACCACACTTCTTGCTGACAAGAAATTCAAGTTCCGGGCCAACAACGGCTGGGACATCAACCTGGGTGGAGAGCTCAATAACCTCAGTTATGGCGGCGGTGACATCCCCGTTCCGGCGCCAGGCACTTATCTCATCACCCTGGATCTTTCCGACGCCACACAGTTCAAGGCGACAATGGTAAAACAATAAATAACTTCCCAATAAAAAGCGCGGCAGGAATGCCGTGCTTTTTTGTCTGTATTGTATTTTATAAACTATCGGCAATGAAAAAGACAATTCTCATCTGGTTATCCCTCCTCGGGCTCCTGATAATCTCCTGTCAGCAGACCCGGGAAGAGGAGAAGTTGGAAAACTCTTTCGCAAGGGGTGCAGACATCAGTTGGCTGCCTCAGATGGAAGCAAGCGGCTACATCTTTCGTAACGACAGCGGCAAACCGGAGGATTGTTTTAAGATCCTGAAGCACCATGGGATCAACGCCATCCGGTTACGCACCTGGGTGAACCCGTCAGATGATCCCCACAGCGGGCACTGCAGCACTGCAGAGACGGTGGCTATGGCAAAACGTGCAAAAGAATGGGGTATGCGGGTGATGATCAACTTCCACTACAGCGATAGCTGGGCTGACCCTGGCAAGCAGCACAAACCCAAGGCGTGGGAAGGACTGACACTCGGTGAACTGAAGCAGGCTCTCTATGACTATACCTACGGGGTGATGAACGCCCTGCAGGAGGCTGGCGTGACCCCGGAATGGGTACAGGTGGGCAACGAGATCCCCAGCGGCATGATCCACCCCGAAGGACATACCGATAACTGGCCGCAGCTTGTGCAGCTCATCAACAGTGGCTATGATGCCATCAAGGAAGTGAGTCCCTCCAGCAAGGTAATCCTGCACGTGGACCAGGGGAATAACAACGACCGTTTCCGCTGGTGGTTCGACAACGCTACCCAGCAGGGTGCAAAGTATGACGTGATCGGCATGTCGTTCTACCCCTACTGGTTGGATGGAAAACCTGATTACAGCGAGGTCATCGATGACCTGGAACAAAACCTGCAGGATATGGTCGCCCGCTATGGCAAGGAAGTGATGGTAGTAGAGGTGGGCGGCGAAGACAACAAATCACAGAACAGCCTTGAAATGCTCCATGCTGTGATTCAGAAAGTAAAAGATGTTCCTTCAGAAAAAGGACTCGGCGTCTTCTACTGGGAACCGCAGGGTGCCCGTTCATGGAGCCATTATGCGTTAAGTGCCTGGGGCGAAGATGGTCGCCCTACCAAGGCCATGGATGCGTTCCTCGATTAAGAAACAGAATATACCGGATGATGGGACCTCCTGAGAGGGATCGTTCGATCATTCACATAACAAAAAATAATCCAAAAATGAAAAAATATCTTCTCCTCATTGTTTTACTCACCACAGCCCTTGTCACGACTCATGGACAAAATCTTCGCGTGGAACCTTCCTTCTGGTGGAGCGGCATGCAGGAAAACGAACTGCAGCTGATGGTTTCTGGTGAAAATATCGCAGCATACACCCCCGAACTGAATACAGAGCATGTGCGTATCAAAGAGGTGGTGAGACTCGACAGCCCCAACTACCAGATCATCTATCTTGATCTGTCCAACAGCGTCCCCGAAACATTTGACATTCGGTTCACGAACGGAAAAAAGAACATTACGTTGCCATATGAACTGAAAAAAAGGGATCCGGAAAGACTGAATATAGAGAGTTTCAACTCATCGGACGTGCTTTACCTGATTATGCCCGACCGGTTTGCAAACGGGAATCCTTCAAATGATCAGATCCAAATGCGCATGCCCTACAAGGTGGATCGGAAAGACCCCAATGCCCGTCACGGAGGCGACCTGAAAGGGATATCCAATCACCTGAACTATCTCTCGGAGCTGGGCGTAACGGCCATCTGGCTAAACCCGGTGCTGGAGAACGACATGGAGGGCGGATCGTATCACGGTTATGCAACGACCGACTATTACAAGGTGGACCCCCGCTTCGGGACCAATGAGGAGTATAAAAAGCTGATCGAAGATGCCCACGCCAAAGACATGAAGGTGGTGATGGACATGATATTCAATCACTGCGGGAGCGATCACCCATGGGTAAAGGATGTGCCCTCGCCCGACTGGTTCAACAACCTGAAAGAGTATGTGCAGACCTCGCACATGAAGGAGATGTATTTCGATCGCTATGCATCGGAATATGACAAGGACAAGATGGTGGATGGCTGGTTTGTACCGACCATGCCCGATCTGAACCAAAGAAACCGCCATGTGGCAAAATACCTGATCCAGAACAGCATCTGGTGGATCGAATATACCGGCGTGGACGGTATCCGGCAGGACACCTACCCCTATGCCGATTATGACATGATGGTACAATGGATAGAAGCAGTGGAAAAGGAATATTCCAACTACAACATAGTGGGCGAAGCATGGCTCAACAACTCCATCGGCACTGCTTTCTGGCAACGCAACAGCCCAATCAATCCAAAAAACACCCAATTGAAATCGGTGATGGACTTCCGATTTATGGGACTCTCCCACTCTGCCTTCTTTGAGGAGACCACCGAATGGAATGGGGGCTTGCATGGCATCTTCGACCACATGACCTATGATTTCATCTATCCCGACATCTACAATGTGTTGCGCTTTCTCGACAACCACGACACAGATCGTCTGCTGAAGGAGTATCCCAAAGAGCTCTCCGGCTGGAAACAGGCAATCACTTTTCTACTCACCATGCCCGGTACGCCGCAGCTCTATTACGGCACTGAATTGCTGATGAATGGGAACAAGAGCAGATCCGATGGTGACATACGCCGTGATGTTCCCGGTGGATGGCCCGGTGACGAGACGGATCACTTCACTCGTGAGGGACGTGATTCCCTTCAGAACGAGGCGTTCGACTTTCTCAGCAAGCTCCTCCACTGGCGGCAGAACAATGAGGTGATCGCCCGCGGCGGCATGAAACATTACGTACTCCAAAAAGGGGTGTATGTGTATGAACGCTCTCTTGGCGACAAGCTTGTACTGGTCTTCATGAACGGCACTTCCAACAATGTAGAGATAAACCTTGGCCGTTATGGTGAGTCAATCAGAAACAGAAACGAGTGGAGTGATTTGATTTCCGGTAAAAACATTACATTGAAAGAGACAATGACACTCACACCCAAAGAGACACTCATTTTGGAGTAAGGAGACGTTTAATCACAATATCACACAGGGATTAGCAGCAGCGATGTGCGACTGTCAAAATAACGATAAAAAAAGCTATTATGAAACGAGCATATAAACAAT